>NZ_JBYSWT010000007.1:0-212966 GCF_058781435.1 Pseudomonas sp. FW507-12TSA | reverse complement strand
GGGGGGGGGGGGGGGCGGGCCTCGCAGGAGCTGGCGCTGCGCAGGGCGGGCGTTTGGCGTTCATCGGGGGATCAGCGGCGTACTGGGGGCCAAGCCTAAGCGCGGCATTGTGTCGCGTCTAATTGCTAGTACTGATCCTTTGATAGATGGCGTCGATCAAAGACCGCCGAGGAGCTTGCGGTAGAGGGCGAAGCAGGCCTCGGCCAGGGCCGAGCGTGGCGCGCTGCGGCGCATGATCAAGCCCAGGCGGGCCAGGGTCTGGGCATCCTCTATCGGCTGCAGGCGCAGGTGTTCGGTCATGGCTTCCAGGCCGCTGTCCAGGGGCATCACCGCACAGCACAGGCCGCCGTGGACCATCTGCACCAGCTGATGGACGGCATCGGTCTGCAGGACGGGGCGTGGGTGCAGCCCGCGGATATGGAAGTTGTGATCGATGGACTGGCGAAAATGCATGCCGCTGGTCAGCAGGCCCAGGGGCAATTCGGTCAGCGCCTCCCAGCTCAGCGGTTGCTCGCCGAAGCTGAAGTGCCGTTGGTCGTACAGCAGTCCCATATGCGTCTGGGCCAGGGTCAGGGAGTCGAAGTGCTCGCCGTCCAGGCGTTCCAGGTAGGAAACCCCGAGGTCCAGGCGATTGCTCGCCAACTGCTCGAGAATCTGTTCCGAGCTCAGGGACGAGAGTTCGAAGCGCAAGTGCGGGTGCTCGGCGTGCAGGCGCTGCATCAGTGGCTGTGGGTCGAAGCTCGACAACGGGACAACTCCCAGGCGCAGGGTGCCCACCAGGTTGCCGCGGCAGGCAGCGGCTTCGGCCAGCAGCCCGTCATAGGCGGTGAGCACGGTGCGGGCCCAGGCCAGGACGCGCTCGCCGGGTGCGGTGAAACCTTCGAAACGCTGGCCACGATTGACCAGCGGCAGTTCGAGTTCTTCCTCGAGGTTGCGCAGGCGCATCGACAGGGTCGGCTGGGTGATATGGCAGCGCGCGGCGGCCTGGCCGAAGTGGCGGGTTTCGTCCAGGGCGATGAGGAATTTCAGCTGCTTGATGTCCATCTTCGCTCCGGTGCGACAAAAGGCCGGGATTCTACCGTGCCGGCGCGGCCTTGGTCAGTGGTCGGCCGGGAACCACGATCGGCCGGGCTGGTCTAGTCTTTCGCATCTGGATCTATCAACCAAGGAGTGTGCGACATGAGCATTTTCAGCTTTGTGAAGGAAGCGGGCGAGAAACTGATCGACCTGCTGACCCCCGGTAACGCCAACGCCAGTGAGCAGCTCAAGGAGCACATCGCCAAGGTCGGCCTGGGCAACCCCAACGTCCAGGCGACGGTGGAAGGCGACAAGGTCATCGTCAAGGGCGAAGTGGCGAGCCAGGAAGAGAAGGAAAAGATCCTCCTGGCCCTGGGCAACATCGCCGGCGTCGGCAGCGTCGAGGACCAGATCATCGTCAGCGGCCCGGTCGCCGCTACGGCGGTCTTCGTCACCGTGAAGAAGGGCGATACCCTGAGCGCCATCGCCAAGGCGCAATACGGCGATGCCAACAAGTACAACAAGATCTTCGAGGCCAACAAGCCCCTGTTGTCCCATCCGGACAAGATCTATCCGGGCCAGGTCCTGCGCATTCCCGAGTGAGCCGATAGCCCGGGTTGCCAACAGGCCCGCACGGATGCGGGCCTGTTACTCGGCCAACCCGTCGAGCAATTCCCGATAATCCCCTACCGCAGCGAATTCCGCCGTGTCCTTCGGCCCCTTGCGGCTGTCCGGCTGGCTGACCGCGAGCAATTGCGCGACCCCGAAGTCCCGGGCGCTGCGCAGGATCGGCAAGGTGTCGTCGATGAACAGGCTGCGGGTCGGATCGAAGCGGATATCGGCCTGCAGGGCTTCCCAGAACTGCGGGTCCTCCTTGGGAAAGCCGTAGTCGTGGGAGCTGATCAGGCGTTCGAAGTAGGGCGCCAGCTCGATCCGCTCCAGCTTCAACGACAGGGAGTCGCGGTGGGCGTTGGTGATCAGGATCACCCGCTTGCCGGCGCGTCCCAGTGCTGCGAGGAAGGTGTCGGCGTCCGGACGCAGGGCGATCAGGTGGGCGGTCTCCAGCTTCAGCTCGCGCACAGGCAGCTTCAGCTCGGTGCTCCAGAAGTCCAGGCAATACCACTGCAACCGACCGGCGTTACGCTCGAACAGCGGGCGCAGTTCCAGCTCCGCCATGGCCCGGCTCACCCCGTGCAGCTCGGCATAGCGCTGGGGCAGGTGCTCCAACCAGAAATGGTTGTCGTAGTGCAGGTCCAGCAAGGTGCCGTCCATGTCCAGCAGGACGGTATCGATATCGCGCCAGGGCATCAGGGCCATTGACTACTTCTCCAATGGAAAACGGTCGACCGGCAGGGCCGACGAAGCGGGAGGGGCCGAGGCCGTGCACCCGGCGTAAAAAAACGCCCCCGGCAGGGGCGATCAGATGCAGTAGACAATAGGCCTCGCAGCGCCTGTGCGCTGCCGCAATCTGCAACCCAGTCACTTTCAAACAGGCTGTATAGTAACCCGCTATCGCCAAGGAGCCCGCCATGCGTCAGAAACCCACCGTACTTGCCCGAGAGATCGTCGCTTCCAGTCGCCTGTTCTGTGTCGAACAGTTGCAGCTGCGGTTCGCCAATGGTGCCGAACGTACCTACGAGCGGCTGGTGGGGCGGGGCGCGGGTTATGGCGCGGTGATGGTCGTGGCCATGCTCGATGCCGAGCACGCGGTGCTGGTGGAGGAATACTGCGGCGGCACCGATGCCTACGAGCTGTCCCTGCCCAAGGGCCTGATCGAGCCTGGCGAGGACGTGCTGGCGGCGGCCGAGCGTGAGCTCAAGGAGGAAGCCGGCTTCGGGGCGCGCCAGCTGGAGCACCTGACCGAGCTGTCGTTGTCCCCGGGCTACATGAGCCAGAAGATCCAGGTGGTGCTGGCCACCGACCTGTACGAAGAACGCCTGGAGGGCGATGAACCCGAGCCGATGCGGGTCGACAAGGTCAACCTGCGAGAGTTGTCCGTCCTGGCGCAGAATCCCCAGTTCAGCGAAGGCCGGGCCCTGGCCGCGTTGTACCTGGCCCGCGACCTGCTGAGCCAGCGCGGGGTCTTTCAAGCATGAGTGAGATAGCGATGACGCTTCCCCATCCTTTCCTGGCTCCGGTAATGGAGTTGGCGCTGCGTGCCGGCGACGCCATCCTGCCGTTCTGGCGCGCCGATGTGGCGGTCGAGCACAAGGCCGACGAATCCCCGGTGACGGCGGCCGACCTGGCCGCGCACCACCTGATCGTGGCCGGCCTCAAGACCTTGGCCCCGGACATCCCGGTGCTGTCCGAGGAAGACGCCGACATTCCCCAGGCGACCCGGGCCAGCTGGCAGCGCTGGTGGCTGGTGGACCCGCTGGACGGCACCAAGGAGTTCATTGCCGGTAGCGAGGAGTTCACCGTCAACATCGCCCTGATCGAGCAGGGGCGCGTGGTGTTCGGCGTGGTGGCGATGCCCACCAATGGCCGTTGCTACCTGGGTGGCGCCGGCCTGGGTGCCTGGCGTGCCGAGCGTGGCCAGGCGCTGCAGGCGATCGCCGTGCGGGAGCAGCCGGTGGGCCAGGCCTTCACCGTGGTGGCCAGCCGGCGCCATTCGAGCCCGGCGCAAGAACGCCTGCTCGGTGGCTTGAGCGCTACCCTGGGTGAGCTGCAACTGGCCAACATCGGCAGCTCGTTGAAGTTCTGCCTGGTGGCCGAAGGGACGGCGGATTGTTATCCACGGCTGGCGCCCACGTCGCAATGGGACACGGCGGCGGCCCAGGGCGTGCTTGAAGGCGCCGGGGGCGAGGTGCTGGATCTTGCCGGCGCGCCGTTCTGCTATCCGCCTCGGGAGTCGCTGCTCAACGACTTCTTCGTGGCGTTGCCCGCCAAGGCCCCTTGGCGGTCCAGGCTGCTGGAACTCTGTGGCGCCCAGGACGGGCAGCGCTGATACCACAGGCGAGCCGAGCCCCGGGTAAAGTCCCGGGGCAGGCCGATTTCAGCGGTGCAGCACGTACTGGCCGGCGAACAGCACCGCGTCTTCTTCGCTGCCGGCATTCACCACCTTGGTGTGCAGGGTCAGGCGTGCCCGACCGTAGCGCTGGTACATCGACAGGAATCTCTTCCAGACCTTGTCCTCGGGGGCCGCGCAGATCGCCTGGGCGTCACCGGTGACCGGCAGCGGGTAGCTGATCTGCCCTTCCTGGATGACGATGTGCCCGTCCTCGATTCCCTCCTCCCGCAGCCGCAGGTGCAGCCAGCCCCAGCCAGCCAGTACCGCGCCGCAATAGAGGCTGCCACCGAACATGGTGCTCTTGTGGTTCACGTTGGCTTCCAGGGGCAATTGCAGGCGTAGTTGCTGCGCCTGCCAGTCGAGCACCTTCAGGCCCATTTCCCGAGTCAGGGGAATGTCATGGTGGAGGATGGATTCCAGGTATCGACTGTCGCGGTTCATGCATGGGCCTCGGGGGTCGGGAGTTGGCTGGGAGTGGTTCATTCCGATTCGTCGCCGGGTTGTCCGGCGCCGCTGTCTGCGAAGTTCAGGCCATGCTTGCGCAGCTTGTCGTGCAGGGTCTTGCGCGGGATGCCCAAAGCCTCGGCGAGACTGCGCAGCGAGCTGTGGGGCTGGGCCATTTCGGCGGCGATCAGCGATTTCTCGAAATGCTCGACCTGTTCGCTCAGGCCGCCGCTGATCAGCGGTGCGGTCGCGGCTGGGGCCTGTCCCGGATCGCCGTTGTCCAGGGCCAACTCCAGGCCCAGGGCGAAGCGCTCGGCGACGTTCTGCAACTCGCGCACGTTGCCCGGCCAGGTGTGGCGCAGCAGCAGGGCACGGTGCCCCGGTTGCAGCTCCTGGACCGGCAGGCCGTGGCGGCTGCTGGCTTCATCGGTAAAGTGCTGGAACAGCATCAGCACATCCTCGCCGCGCTCGCGCAGTGGCGGAATCCGCAGTGGCGCCACGTTCAGGCGGTAGTAGAGGTCGGCCCGGAAACGCCCCTGGTCCGCCGCCTGGCGCAGGTCTTCCTTGGTCGCGGCGATGATGCGGATATCCAGCGGGATCAGTTGGTTGCCGCCCAGGCGCTCCACCACTCGCTCCTGGAGCAGGCGCAGCAGCTTGACCTGGACATCCAGGCTCATGCTTTCGATTTCATCGAGGAACAGCGTGCCGCCATTGGCGAACTCGAACTTGCCGATGCGCCGCTTCTGCGCGCCGGTGAAGGCTCCAGGTTCGTGGCCGAACAGCTCGCTCTCCACCACCGACTCCGCCAGGGCCCCGGCGTTGATCGCGACGAACGGTCCGTTACGTCTTCCTGACAGATCGTGCAGGGCCCGGGCCACCACCTCCTTGCCGGCCCCGGTTTCGCCGAGGATCAGCACATCGGCGCGGGTCGCCGCCAGGGCGCCGATCTGCTGGCGCAGGCGCAGGATGGAAGCCGACTGTCCCACCAGCCTGGCGCTCAGTTCCTGGCGATCGCTCAGGGCCAGGCGCAGGCTGCGGTTGTCCAGCACCAGGCGGCGCCAGGCCAGGGCGCGGCGCACGCTGTCCAGCAGGGCATCGCTGGCGAAGGGTTTTTCCAGGAAGTCGTAGGCCCCGGCGCGCATCGCCTGTACCGCCAGGGGCACGTCGCCATGCCCGGTGATCAGCAGCACTGGCAGTTCCGGGTCCTGGGCATGCAACTGGCTCAGCAGTTCCATGCCGTCGATGCCGGGCATGCGGATGTCACTGACCACCACCCCCGGCCAATCCCGCTCCAGGCGCTCGGCCAGGCCCTGGGCCTCGCCCAGGGACAAGACCTTGAGCCCGGCCAGGTCCAGGGTCTGGCTCAAGGCCTGGCGCAGGTGCGGGTCGTCGTCGATCAACACCACTTGCAACTGGGGGTCGAGGCTGTCGGGACGGGTCATCGGTGGCTTTCCAGATCGTGTCGTGGCCGGCCATGCCAGGCCGGTCCATGGATTATCGGCTTGCGGGCTGCGCCGTGTCTCATACTCCGCGATCCTCGGACGGCTGCGGGCTGACGCCCGGAGCCCCGGCACGCAGGCGCAGGGTGATCAGCGCACCGCCTTCGCGGTGGTTGGCGAACGACAGCTCGCCGCCGAAGGCCCGCATCAGGGTGTCGCAGATCGCCAGTCCGAGCCCCAGGCCCTGGGTGCGCGTCTTGGTGGTGTAGAACGGTTCGCCAGCACGGCCCAGGGCTTCCATGCAGAAGCCCGGGCCGTTATCGCGAATGCACAGGTTGACGCCCGTGGCGGTGGATTCGGCACTCAGCCACAGTTTGCGCGGTGGGCCTTTTTCAGTGAGGGCATCCAGGGCGTTGGCCAGCAGGTTGCCCAGCACCTGGCGCAGGCGGGTTTCCCCGGCTTGGACCCAAAGGGTAGCGGCCGGCAGGTCGCGGATCAGCTCCACATCCATGGCCCGGCGCCGCTTGGCCAGCAGGGCCAGGGCATCGTCCAGGGCCGGCTGCAGGGCGACGCTCTCCGGTGCGTGGTGATCGCGCCGGGCAAAGGCCCGCAGGTGGGTGATGATCGAGGCCATGCGTCCGGTCAGTTCGCTGATCAGCTTGAGGTTGCCCCGGGCGTCGTCGGTGCGTTGATGGTCCAGCAGCACTTCGGCGTTTTCCGCGTAGCTGCGGATCGCTGCCAGGGGCTGGTTGAGTTCGTGGCTGATACTGGCGGACATGGTGCCCAGTGCCGAGAGCTTGCCGGCCTGGACCAGATCGTCCTGGGCGCGCACCAGATCCTGCTGGGCGTTCTCACGCTCCAGCACTTCCTGTTTCAGGCGTCGGTTGAGGTTTTCCAGGTCGCTGGTGCGTTCGACCACGCGCATCTCCAGCTCGCGCCGCGCCTTGCCTTCGAAGGCGATCCGTTCCAGGTAGTGCCGGCGCCGCTGCATCATCAGCCCGAGCAGCAGCATCAGCACCAGCAGCGCGGCGGCGCCCACCGCCACCACGGTTCGTACTGGACGGTCGATGAGCGTGCGCGGGGCGAGGATGCTGACGCTCCAGCCGGTCTCCTCGATCTGCTGGGTCTGGGTCAGCCAGGCATCGGGAGTGAGGTTCAGTGGGCGCGGGTCGCGGGTCGGGTAGGGCTGGATGGCGATGATCGCCTGGTGTTCCTGCTCGCTCAGGGCCCGGGTCGCGCGAAAGCGCCATTCCTGGCGCGAGGTCAGGATCACCACGCCATTGTGGTCGGTCACCAGCAACTGCTCCGGGGTCTTGCCCCAGAGTCTCTCGGTGTGGTCCAGGTCCACCTTGACCACCAGCACGCCGAGCATGCGCTCGCCGTCGCGCACCGCGGCGGCGAAGAAATAGCCACGTTTGGCCGAGGTGGTGCCCAGGCCGAAGAAGCGCCCCAGGCGCCCGGCCATGGCTTCGCTGAAATAGGGGCGGAAGGCGAAGTTGCGCCCGACGAAGCTGTCGTGCTTGTCCCAGTTGGAGGCCGCCAGGGTATTGCCGCTGGTGTCCATCAGGTACATGACCTCGGCACCGGTCTGGGCACTGATGTTCTTCAGCAGGCGGTTGGCGTTGCCTTGGGTCACGCCATCGTCCGGGGCGCCCAGTACCGCCCGTAGTGCGGGCAGGTCGCCGAGGATCTGCGGCAGCACCTCGTAGCGGTGCAGGGTGCCCAGCAGGTTGGCCACGTACAGGTCCAGGGTCTGGCGATTCTGCCCGGCCAGCTCATTGCGGTAGTAGCGTTCCGCCAGGTGCTGCAGTGGCCACAGCAGTGGAGCCAGGCACAGCGCCAGCAGGGCCAGGCTGCGCCAGCGGGGACGACGGGGAAGGGGTGGGGTCATGGAAACGGCGCCTGTGGTTACAGGCGCATTATGCCTAGCCCTGCTCGGCAAGACACTCGCGCAATGCGGTGTGCCAGTCCGGCTGGATCACGCCCCACTCCCGCTCCAGGCGGCTGCAGTCCAGGCGCGAGTTCAGCGGTCGTGGCGCCGGGGTCGGGTAGGCGCTGGAGGGAATGGCCTCCAGTACCGCGCAAGGCTTGTCCATGGCCAACAGCTGCTCGCCGATGGCCTGGGCAAAGCCGAACCAGGACGTCTCGCCATGGGCGGTCAGGTGGTAGGTGCCCCAGGCTCCGGGGTTTCCTGCCTGCCAGCGTTCGATCAGGGCCCGGGTGCTATTGGCGATGGTGCCGGCCCAGGTCGGGGCGCCGACCTGGTCGGCTACCACGCGCAGTTCCGGGCGTTCCTGCAACAGGCGCTGCATGGTCAGGAGGAAGTTCTTGCCATGGCTGGAATAGACCCAGCTGGTGCGCAGGATCAGGTGCTGGCCCTGCACCAGGTTGATGGCCCGTTCGCCGGCCAGCTTGCTCTGGCCATAGACGCTCAGCGGATGGGGCTCGTCTTCCTCGACGTAGGGGCTGTCCTTGCTGCCGTCGAATACATAGTCGGTGGAGTAGTGGATCAAGGGGATGCCCAGTTCGAAGGCTTCCTGGGCGAAGATCCCGGGCGCGGTGGCGTTGATCGCGTAGGCCAGTTCCGCCTCGCTTTCGGCCTGGTCGACCGCGGTGTGGGCGGCGGCGTTGATGATCAGGTCGGGGCGCAGTGTGCGCACCTGCTGGCGGATCTGCTCCGGATGGCTCAGGTCCAGCTGGTCGCGGCCCAGGACCAGCAGTTCGCCCAGGTCGCCCAGGCGCTTTTGCAGTTCGCGGGAAACCTGGCCGTGCTGGCCGCTGATGAGGATCTTCAGTGGAGTGTTCATGGGAACAGGTCGGCCTCAGTCAACAGGCTTCCTGCCTGGTCCTTGGCGGAGAGTTGCGGGGGCTCGCTGAGCTCCCAGTCGATGGCCAGCGTCGGATCATCCCAGCGGATGCTGCGCTCTGCCGATGGCGTGTAGTAATCGGTGGTCTTGTAGAGGAATTCGGCGAAATCACTCAGCACCACAAAACCATGGGCAAAGCCTTCGGGTACCCACAACTGGCGGTGATTGGCCGCCGACAAGCGTACCGCTACCCACTGGCCGAAGTGCGGTGAGCTGCGACGGATATCGACGGCGACGTCGAGCACTTCGCCCTGGGTCACGCGCACCAGCTTGCCCTGGGTGTTCTGCAACTGATAGTGCAGGCCGCGCAGCACGCCCTTCTGTGAGCGCGAGTGGTTGTCCTGGACGAACTGCACATCGACCCCGGTCGCTTCGGCAAAGACTTTGGCATTGAAGCTTTCGTAGAAGAAACCACGTTCGTCGCCGAACACCTTGGGCTCGATGATCAACACGCCGGGCAACTCGGTGGTAATGACTTTCATTGGTTTTCTCCAGCCAGGGTGAACAGGTACTGGCCGTAGCCGGTCTTGCCGAAATAGGTCGCACGCTCGAGCAAGTGCTCGCGGCTGATCCAGCGGTTTTCGTAGGCGATCTCTTCCAGGCAAGCAACCTTCAGGCCTTGGCGGTGCTCGATGGTCTGCACGTACTGTGAGGCTTCCAGCAGGCTGTCGTGGGTGCCGGTATCGAGCCAGGCGAAGCCGCGGCCGAAGCATTCCACATGCAGGTCGCCACGCTTGAGGTAGGCATTGTTGACTTCGGTGATCTCCAACTCGCCCCGTGGCGAGGGCTTGACCTGCTTGGCGATCTCCACCACGTCGTTGTCATAGAAGTACAGGCCGGTGACGGCATAGTTGGACTTGGGCTTGCTGGGTTTCTCCTCGATGGACAGAGCCCGACCTGCGCTATCGAAGTCGATGACCCCGAAGCGTTCTGGATCCTTGACCCTGTAACCGAAAACCGTGGCACCGTTGGCGCGTTTTACGGCGTTGAGTAACTGGTCGCTGAAATGCTGGCCGTGGAAGATATTGTCGCCCAGGATCAGGCAGACCGGGTCATCACCGATGAACTGCTCACCGATCAGGAAGGCCTGGGCCAGGCCGTCTGGCGAAGGTTGCTCGGCGTAGCTGAAGCGCACGCCGAACTGGCTGCCGTCGCCCAGCAGGTTGCGGTACTGGGGCAGGTCATGGGGGGTGGAGATGATCAGGATGTCCTGGATGCCAGCCAGCATCAGCACCGAGATCGGGTAGTAGATCATCGGCTTGTCATAGATCGGCAGCAGTTGCTTGGAAACGCCGAGGGTGATGGGATGCAGACGGGTGCCGGATCCGCCTGCCAATACGATGCCCTTGATCATGCAATCAGATCCTTGATGTCGGTGGAGCCCAGGCGTTCGCCCTGGTAGCTGCCGTCTTGTACCCGACGGCACCATTCGAGGTTTTCCAGATACCACTGCACGGTCTTGCGCAGCCCGCTGGTAAAGGTCTCCTGGGGTACCCAGCCCAGTTCACGTTCGATCTTGCCGGCGTCGATGGCATAGCGCAGATCGTGGCCGGGACGGTCCTGGACGAAGGTGATCAGGTCGGCGTAGTGGCCCACGCCCTCGGGTTTGTGTGGGGACAGCTCTTCCAGCAGGCTGCAGATGCCGCGCACCACGTCGATGTTCTTCTGTTCGTTATGGCCGCCGATGTTGTAGGTCTCGCCCACCACGCCCTCGGTAACCACCTTGAACAGGGCCCGGGCATGATCCTCGACGTACAGCCAGTCCCGTACTTGCAGGCCATTGCCATAGACCGGTAGTGGCTTGCCCGCCAGTGCATTGAGGATCACCAACGGGATCAGCTTCTCGGGGAAGTGGAACGGGCCATAGTTGTTGGAGCAGTTGGTGATCAGGACCGGCAGGCCGTAGGTGCGCTGCCAGGCGCGGACCAGGTGATCGGACGCGGCCTTGCTCGCGGAATAGGGCGAACTGGGGGCATAGGGCGTGGTTTCGGTGAACAGGTCGTCGACGCCATGCAGGTCGCCGTAGACCTCGTCGGTGGAGATGTGGTGGAAACGGAAGGCGGCTTTTTCCGCTTCGGGCAACCGGTGCCAATAGGCGCGGGTCGCTTCCAGCAGGCTGTAGGTGCCGACGATGTTGGTCTGGATGAAGTCCGACGGTCCGTCGATGGAGCGGTCCACATGGGACTCGGCTGCCAGGTGCATGATGGCGTGGGGCTGGAAGCGGGCCAGCACGGCACTGACGGTGGCCTGGTCGACGATGTCGGCCTTGACGAATTCATAGCGGCTGTTGCTGGCTATGCTATGCAGCGATTCCAGGTTGCCCGCATAGGTCAGCTTGTCCAGATTCAGCACTTCATGTTCCGTGTGCTGGATCAGGTAACGGACCAGGGCCGAGCCGATAAAACCGGCTCCGCCGGTAACGAGAATGCGCATGTGAAGTGGCCTGTGTCCTTGAGTAGATCGGTTGCTGCAAGAAAAGCAGCATAGCTTGTCGGCATGAAGCCTGTGGTGCAATAGGCATTGACCATGAATTACATTGCGAATGGTTTGAAAATTCTGAGGAAGAGTCGTGCCGTCGTCGTGATTGCTTTTTGTCCAGCAGCCCACGGGGGTTGCGCAACGTTCCGGCCAGTGGCGATATAGGCGGCCAATGACAATTTCCAGGGGTCGTCGTATGTTGCTCGCCACTTTGATCCATCGTGCCAGCCTGCCCAGTCCACAGGTCACGGCGCAGCAAGCGCTGGAGTTGCTGCAGGCCCACTATGGGCTGCACGGCACCTTGCAGTCCCTGGGCAGCCAGCAGGACCTCAACTATCGCGTCGACACTGCCCAAGGCCGCTTTGTCCTGAAGATCTGCCGTGGCGACTATGCCGCCCTGGAGTTGCAGGCCCAGCACGAGGGCCTCAGGCATTTGCGCCAATATCCCGGGCTGCGGGTTCCCCGCGTCATCCCGGCCAGCAACGGCGAAGAACTGCTGACCCTGGAGATTGCCGGGCAAGCCCTGCATGTGCGCCTGCTCGACTATATAGACGGTCGCTCCCTGACCCACTTGCCGCACTTGGGGGGGGAACTGGTGGCCGGCCTGGGCCGGCTCTGCGGGCAGATGGACCTGGCCCTGGCGGATTTCCAGCACCCAGGACTGGAGCGCACCCTGCAGTGGGACGCCCGGCATGCCCAGGCCCTGATCGAACACCTGTTGCCGGTCATTGAGGATCCCCAGCAGCGTGCCCAGCTCGCCGCTGCCGCCCAGCGCGCCGAGCATCGCCTGCGCCCGCTGGTCGAGCAGTTGCCAGTGCAGGCGATCCACATGGACATCACCGATGACAACGTGGTCTGGCAGCGTGACGCGGCGCGTCACTGGCAGGTGCAGGGAGTGATCGACTTCGGCGACCTGGTCCGTACCTGGCGCATCACCGACCTGTCGGTGACCTGTGCCTCACTGCTGCACCATGCCGAGGGCGATCCGCTGCGCATCCTGCCGGCGATCCAGGCTTATCACCGGGTCAATCCGCTGCAACGGGCGGAGCTGCTGGCGCTCTGGCCGCTGATCGTGGCCCGGGCCGCGGTGCTGGTGCTCAGTGGCGAGCAGCAGTTGGCTATCGACCCGGACAACCAATACAGCCGCGCCAACTTGAACCATGAGTGGGAGATCTTCCGGGTCGCCGCCTCGGTGCCGTTCGAGCTGATGGAGGCGGCCATTCTCAGCGCCGTCGGCCACGTACTGCCGGCCATTGCCAGCGAAGGCTTCGCTGCGCTGTTGCCGAGCCTGGTGGGACGTGAGTTCGCCCTGATCGACCTGGGGGTGCTAAGCCCGCATTTCGAGGCGGGCAACTGGGAGCAGCCAGGCATCGACGACCGCTTGCTGGCCGAAGCCGGGGCTGCCCATGGCCTGGCCGCCAGCCGCTACGGTCAGTACCGCTTGTCCCGGACCCAGCCCGACTGCGCGCACGAACCCCAGACCTGCCCGTTGCATGTGCAGTTGCAAGTGCCTGCGGGCACAACGGTGGAGGCGCCGTTCGCCGGCGTCCTGCACGCGGCCGCGGATGGCTTGCTACGCCTGGACGGCCCGGGCTCGAGCCTGCGCCTGTGGGGCGTCGAGGCCTCGGTGCATGCAGGGGCGGCGCTGGTCAAGGGCCAGGTGCTGGGAGCAGTGGCCGCCGACGGCCGGCTCAAGGTCCAGCTCTGCCGCAGTGCCGAACTCGCGCCGCCGCTGTTCTGCAGCCCTTCATGGGCCCCGGCCTGGCAGGCCCTGTGTCCGTCGCCGGCGGCGCTGCTGGGACTGGCCTGCGATGCCGAGCCGGAAATGGACGCCCAGGCCCTGCTGGCCCGGCGCGACGCCAGCTTTGCCCGTACCCAGAAGCATTATTACGTCGATCCGCCACGGATCGAGCGCGGCTGGCGCAACCACCTGATCGACATGCAGGGGCGTTCCTACCTGGACATGCTCAATAACGTCGCGGTGCTCGGTCATGGCCACCCGCGCATGGCCGCCGAGGCGGCGCGCCAGTGGTCGTTGCTCAATACCAACTCGCGCTTTCACTACGCGGCCATCGCCGAGTTTTCCGAGCGCCTGCTGGCCCTGGCCCCGGACTCCATGGACCGGGTGTTCCTGGTCAACAGCGGCACCGAGGCCAACGACCTGGCGATCCGCCTGGCCTGGGCCTACAGCGGCGGCCGCGACATGCTCAGCGTGCTGGAGGCCTACCACGGCTGGTCGGTAGCCGCCGATGCGGTCTCCACCTCCATCGCCGACAACCCCCGGGCCCTGGACAGCCGTCCGGACTGGGTCCATCCGGTGACCGCGCCCAACACCTACCGCGGCCAATTCCGTGGCCCGGACACCACGCAACAGTACCTGCGCAGCGTCGACCAGCAACTGGCCAAGCTCGACGAGACGGGCCGCCAGCTGGCCGGTTTCATCTGCGAGCCGGTATATGGCAACGCCGGCGGCATCTCGTTGCCCCGCGGCTACTTGCACGAGGTCTACC
Organism: Pseudomonas sp. FW507-12TSA; assembly: GCF_058781435.1. Lineage (NCBI taxonomy): Bacteria > Pseudomonadati > Pseudomonadota > Gammaproteobacteria > Pseudomonadales > Pseudomonadaceae > Pseudomonas > Pseudomonas sp. FW507-12TSA. The sequence goes on along the minus strand of NZ_JBYSWT010000007.1, from coordinate 199,201 downwards.
AGCGGGTCCGGGAGCGGGGCGGGGTGTGCATCGCCGACGAGGTCCAGGTGGGTTATGGCCGCATGGGCGAATTCTTCTGGGGCTTCCAGGAGCAAGGCGTGGTGCCGGACATCATCACCATGGCCAAGGGCATGGGTAACGGCCAGCCCCTGGGCGCGGTGATCACCCGGCGCGAGATCGCCGAGGCGCTGGAGGCCGAGGGGTACTTCTTCTCCTCCTCCGGCGGAAGCCCGGTCAGTTGCCGCATCGGCATCGCGGTGCTGGATGTGATGCGCGACGAAGGGCTCTGGGACAACGCGCGGGTAGTAGGCGAGCATTTCCGCCAGCGCCTGGAAGCGCTCAAGGAGCGGCATCCGCTGGTGGGCGCGGTGCATGGCTCGGGGTTCTACCTGGGCCTGGAGTTGATCCGCGATCACCAGACCCTGGAGCCGGCCACCGAGGAAACCGCCCTGCTCTGCGAGCGCCTGCGCGAGCTGGGGATCTTCATGCAGCCCACCGGCGACTATCTCAACATCCTCAAGATCAAGCCGCCGATGGTCACCACCCGGCAGAGCGTCGATTTTTTTGTCGACATGCTGTCCAAGGTGCTCGGCGAGGACCTCTAGGATCCTTGCCCATCCCGGTCCTTTCCTGGCCGGCCATCCGCCCGCAGCGTCCTGCCTGCGGGAGAGGAGGCCGGCCAAATGTTTTATCCGCCGATTACGTGGCCTAAAAATCGATTTATATCTGTGTTTTATCAATTATTTATTTATCAGGCTGATTTATAGGCTTCTAAAGTCGATTTTTATCGGATATAAAATGGCCGTTATCGGGCCCGCAGTGCTGCGTCCTGCCCATTACCGTCGTCATCGACTGCGTCCATTCGTCCAGGAGTTGATCCATGAGCCGTACCGTTACCGTCGCCGCTACCCAGATGGCCTGTTCCTGGGACCTTGAGGCCAACCTCGAAACCGCCGAGAAGCTGGTGCGCGAAGCCGCCGCCAAGGGTGCGCAGATCATCCTGGTCCAGGAGCTGTTCGAGACCCCGTACTTCTGCCAGAAACCCAATCCGCACTACCTGCAACTGGCCACTGCGGCCGAGTCCAATGTGGCCATCGCGCATTTCCAGAAGCTTGCCCGGGAGCTGCAGGTGGTGTTGCCCGTCAGCTTCTTCGAGCTGGCCGGCCGGGCGCGTTTCAATAGCATCGCGATCATCGATGCCGATGGCAGCAACCTTGGGATCTATCGCAAAAGCCATATCCCGGACGGCCCCGGTTACCACGAAAAGTACTACTTCAACCCGGGGGATACCGGCTTCAAGGTATGGAACACCCGCTACGCCAAGATCGGCGTGGGCATCTGCTGGGACCAGTGGTTCCCCGAGTGCGCACGCAGCATGGCCTTGCAGGGGGCAGAGATCCTGTTCTACCCCACCGCCATCGGCAGCGAGCCCCACGATTCGAGCATTTCCTCCCGCGACCACTGGCAGCGGGTGCAACAGGGCCATGCCGGTGCCAACCTGATGCCGCTGGTGGCCAGCAACCGCATCGGCAACGAGGAACAGGACGGCTACGACATCACCTTCTACGGTTCGTCCTTCATCGCCAACCAGTTCGGCGAGAAGGTCCAGGAGCTCAACCAGACCGAAGAAGGTATCCTTGTGCACAGTTTCGACCTCGACGAGCTCGAGCACATCCGCAGCGCCTGGGGCAGTTTCCGTGACCGCCGTCCGAACCTCTATGGCGCCCTGAAAACCCTCGACGGTTCCCTGGAGTCCTGAACACTATGAGTACTTTGCACAGCACGCCGCGCGCCGACGGTTTCTACATGCCGGCCGAGTGGGCCCCCCAGACCCAGGCCTGGATGATCTGGCCCGAGCGCCCGGACAACTGGCGCCTGGGCGGCAAGCCGGCCCAGGCGGCCCACGCCGCGGTGGCCAAGGCCATCGCCCGCTTCGAGCCTGTGACCGTGGCAGTCTCCGCGGCTCAATATGAAAACGCCCGGGCGCGCCTGGACGTACCCAACATCCGTGTGGTGGAAATGTCCAGCGACGATGCCTGGGTTCGCGACACCGGCCCGACCTTCGTCATCAACGACGCCGGCGAAGTGCGTGGCGTGCACTGGGGCTTCAATTCCTGGGGTGGCTTCGAGGGCGGCCTGTACGCGCCGTGGAACCGCGACGAGCAGGTAGCCAGCAAGGTGCTGGAGATCGAGCGTTGCCAGGAATACCGCACCGAAGGCTTCGTGCTCGAGGGCGGTTCGATCCACGTCGATGGCGAAGGCACCCTGATCACCACCGAGGAATGCCTGCTCAACCACAACCGCAATCCACACCTGTCCCGCGAGCAGATCGAAGCGGTGTTGCGCGATCACCTGGCGGTGGAGCAGATCGTCTGGCTGCCCGATGGCCTGTACAACGACGAGACCGACGGCCATGTGGATAACTTCTGCTGCTACGTGCGCCCGGGTGAAGTGCTGCTGGCCTGGACCGACGATCCACAGGACCCGAACTATCCGCGTTGCCAGGCGGCCATGAAGGTCCTGGAAAACACCCGTGACGCCAAGGGACGCGCCTTCAAGGTGCACAAGATGCCGATTCCCGGCCCGCTGTTCGCCACCGAAGAAGAGTGCGCCGGGGTCGATGTGGTGGCCGGTAGCCAGGAGCGCAACCCCTCGGTGCGCCTGGCCGGTTCCTACGTGAACTTCCTGATCGTCAACGGCGGGATCATCGCCCCGAGTTTCGATGATCCGATGGACGCGCCAGCCAAGGCGATCCTGCAGCAATTGTTTCCCGAGCACGAAGTGGTGATGGTGCCTGGGCGCGAACTGTTACTGGGCGGCGGGAATATCCACTGCCTTACCCAACAACAGCCCGCCCCGCGCCGGGTTTGAGTGCCGTTGTAACAGAACTTGTTGCCTGTTCGACGGCCTCGACCCCGGGCCTGCCCCGGGGTCTTCCAGCCAGCCCGCGGCCCAGATGGGCCGCGGGCTTTTTCATGGCCGCACATCGGCGCGCCAGGCACATTGGCATAGCTCTTGTATCTGCCTGGTAGTGATTCTGAGACATGTGGAACTCTGATGTTCTGTCATAAACCTTGGATAAGTTAGGCCGCTCAGAAACCGGGAGAGAGCGCTGGAATGAATATAGTCAGCGAGCGGGCATCGCATCCCTTGGCAATGAGCAATGAAGCGCTGCAAGTTCTGGTGCAATGGTTGAAATCCAATGGAACGCGTCAGATCAGGGAACCTGATCCGCGCCGGATCATCATTGAGCGTTACCCCGCTGGTTTGCTCAGCGAGGCGGAACTGCAAGCGTTGTGGGACGTGGTGAAAGGATAGAAAGACAAGGATCGTGAAAAAGCGCTGCCAGGATGGCAGCGCTTTTTTTTCGCCGGTGATCCGGGTGGATCAGAAGCTGTAGGTACCGGTGACCACCAGGCTGCGCGGATCGCCCGGCTGGATCTGGGAAGCGCTGGTGGCGGAGCTGTAGTAGTCGCGGTTGGCGATGTTGTTCAGCGCCGCGCGTACATCCCAATCCTTGTGCCGGTAGCCGGCCAGGGCATCCCAGCGGCCGTAGCCGGGGAGTACGAACTTGTTCTGCGGATCGGCATAGCGGTCGCCTACCAGGGTCAGGCCGGTCTCGGCATACCAGCCCAGTTCCGGCTTCCAGGTGACGAACAGGCTGGCATTGCGCTTGGCCACATCATTGACACGGTTGCCCTGGTTGCCGTTGTCGTCCTTGACGATAGTCGCGTCCTGCAGGCCCATGCCGCCGCGCACATACCAGTTGCCGATCACATTGCCGGTGGCGGTGAGCTCGATGCCTCGCGAGCGCTGCAGGCCCGTCATCAGGTAGGTCCCCTTGTTCAGCGGATCCTCGGTGCGGCGGTTGTACAACTCGATTTCGTACAGGGCCAGGGTGGTGCTCAGGCGCTCGTCGAGCCATTCGCTCTTGACCCCGATTTCCTTCTGCCGGGTCAGCTCCGGATCGGTCTGGTTGGTGTTGCCCTTGGCCCCCGGGGTGATGCCGATGAGGCCGCCACCGACCGGGGCAAAGGATTTGCTCCAGGACGCGTAGAACGAGTGATCTTTCCAGGGGGTGTAGACCACGCCCACGCGCGGGCTGGTGCTGGTGCTGTCCTGCTTCTCCCGCAGGCCTGAAAGCCTGCTGGTGGTGTCCACTTCGAACCGGTCGAAGCGTGCGCCGGCCAGCAGTTGCCACTCATCGTTCAGGCGAATCTGGTCTTGCAGGTACAGGCCAGTGCTGTCGACCTGGGTCAGGTTGTTGCTGAACGCTTTCATCGCGCCATTGTGCTGGGCACTTGGCGTGGAACCACTCAATGGCACCGAGGGCACGCCGACTCCCTGGTTGAGCAGCGAGTGACGGCGCTGCTCGCCCATCTCCAGGCCCACCAGCAAGGTGTGTTCGATGTCGTAGGTCTGGACATGGCCTTCGAGCTCGACGGTGTTGTACAGGTTGCGGGTGCTCAGGTCCTGTTGCCAGCGCTGGCGGTCCACCAGGCCAGTCGCCGGTTTGTAGGTGGTCAGGTAGGTATTGTCGAAGTCACTCTCCAGCTTGAACAGGCTGAAGGTATGGCGCAGTTGCCACTGCTCGTTGAGCTCATAGTTCAGGCGCGAACGCAGCGATTGGGCGCGGTCGTTGATGTAGTCGCGCTGGGTATCGCCATAGGTGGTCTTGCGGCTGACGTCGGCGGGGCGCCCGGTCAGCGGGTTGCCCGGGATGCCGCGATCCGGGGTGCGGTCGTAGCGGCTGTACTCGTACTGCACCAGCCAGTTCAGCTCCGGTGTCAGTTGCCAGCTCATCGAGGGGGCGAACAGTTGGCGGTGATTGCCGTCGATGCCATCGCGAAAGCTGTTCTTGTCCTCATTGCCCAGGTTCAGGCGCAGGCTGATGTTGTCCGTCGGGTCAGCGCTGAGATCGGCGTACAGGCTGCGCAGGTCCTGGCTGCCGCCCTGGACTTCGACGCTGGAGCGGCGGCCGGCTTCGGGCAGCTTGCTCACCCGGTTGATGATGCCGCCCTGGCTGCCACGGCCATAGAGCACTGCCGCAGGACCTTTGAGTACTTCGATCCGCTCGATGTTGTGCAGGTCGCGCACATATTGGCTGTCGTCACGGACACCATCCAGGTAGAAGTCGTTGCTGGCGTCGAAACCACGGATGCGCACGCTGTCGAAGCGGGTGTCGGCACCGCTGCTGACGTTGGGGATGTCGCTCAGGGCGCTGCCCAGGTCGTTGGTGCCGTAATCCCGCAGGTTGGCGGTCTTGACCGTGTCGATGGCCTGGGGCACGTAGCGTGCGGGAGTCGAAGTGCGGGTCGCGGTACTGACTTCCCTGACCCGCGGATCATCAGGGTCGGACTCTGCCTGGGCACGAATGGAAGTCGTCGGCAGGGTGGTACCGGCGGCGCAGGCGAAACCGGCGGCCAGCAGGGTGCAAAGTCCCAGGGACAGGGGAGTGAGGCGGAAATGGGCAGGCATTTTTGTCGCGCATCCGAGAGGGGGGTGATTCGGGAAGGCGCGAATGGTAATGGTTGCTATTTGCTTGTGTTAACTATTTGCTAAAACTATTCCGCTTCTATTGTTTCTAATTATGTCAAAGCTGTAACGGTTCATCTCCTGGCATCCACCTGCCCATTCATGGGCATCTAGCGGCGCGATTCGACCGGATCCTGAAACAGTCTGGAAGGCATTTCGAGGTTTTTCCCCTGGCCTTTGGGGCATAGGCTGCACCTGTCGAATTTTCAAGATCCTGCTGGAGCCCCCGTATGTCCTCAGCCACCCTTCATTACATTCACGACCCCCTGTGTGGCTGGTGCTATGGCGCCAAGCCACTGGTCCAGGCCGCCCAGGCAGTGCTGCCGGTGGTGGCCCATGGTGGCGGCATGATGACCGGTCGCAACCGCCAGCCGGTATCGCCGCAATTGCGCGACTACGTCATGCCCCATGATCGGCGCATTGCCGAGTACACCGGGCAGCCGTTCGGCGGGGCCTATTTCGAAGGTTTGTTGCGCGATCACACGGCGGTCTTCGACTCGGCGCCGCCGATTGCCGCCGTACTGGCGGCCCAGGCCCTGGCTGGCCGTGGCCTGGAAATGCTTGGCCGGTTGCAAACCGCCCACTACGTGGAGGGGCGGCGGATTGCCGAGCCTGTGGTGCTGCTGGAGCTGGCGCAAACCTTGGGTTTTTCCCGGGAAGCTTTTGCCGCGGCTTTCGACCAGGCGCTGGCCCACGAGGTGGACGAACATATAAAGGCCAGCCGGGCACTGCTGTCCGAGGTTGGCGGCCAGGGCTTCCCGACCCTGGCCCTGGAGCGCGACGGGCGCTACCAGTTGCTCGACATCAGCCCCTGGCTGGGCAAGCCCGAGGCCTTCGCCCGATGGCTGCAGGATTCACTGGGCCTGGACAGCGGCGTGCGCGCCGGTGCGGCCCCAACCTGTGGCCTGGACGGTTGCACACCCTGAATTCACCTGAACCCAGTGGAGTCACCCATGGATAACCTTGCGTTGATCAAAAGCACCTATGAAGGTGCCAACTCCCAGGAAAACGCGCGCAATACCGCGGCGGCCCTGGCTCCCGATGCGCGCTGGACCGAAGCGGCGGGCTTCCCCTATGCCGGTACCTACATCGGCTTCGAAGAAGTGCTGGAGCATGTCTTCAAGCGCCTTGGCAGCGAGTGGCAAGACTTCACTTTCAAGGTCGAGAACTATGTGGCCCAGGGTGACAAGGTCTTCGCCTATGGCAACTACCGGGGCATCTATAAGGCCTCGGGTAAACCTATCGATGTGCGGGTCGCCCACCTGTGGACGCTAAAGGATGGCAAGGCGACTCATTTCGAGCAGTTCGTAGACAGTCACAGCGTGCAGCTGGCGATGCTCTAGCCCGCTATTCTTAGAACATTTTCAGCTATTCAAAGACGATTCACGAAATTGACACGTTATTGAGGGCGCAGATAGGATTCGCCCCAACGCCTGTGGCTAAGAGCCATATTTCAGAATGATAAAAGGCCCGCCACCATCCCATGTGGGCGGGCTTTTTGTTTCGACGGTAGAAGAGCGTTCAAACGCCATAGCCGCACAAGCTCACAGCGCGTCATCAAACCGTAATAAGGAAAATAAAATGTCTAAACAGCGGATCTGCTTGATTGCACTGGGGATTTTGAGCGCTACACAAGCCATGGCCGACGGCCAGGCCGACGCCAAGGGTTTCGTTGAAGACAGCAGCCTGAAAGTGCTGCTGCGCAATGCTTACATCAACCGTGACAAGAAAGATGGCAACGACGACCAGCGTGAGTGGGGTCAGGCAGCCATCGGTACGTTCTCGTCGGGCTTCACTCAGGGCACCGTGGGCGTGGGCGTTGACGCCTTTGGCCTGTACGCGCTGCGCCTGGACAAGGGCAGCCACAGCGGCGGCCAGGGCATCGACTTCTTCAAGCGCAGTGAACACGGTAACAAGACCCCAGCGGGCGACCTGGCCAAGGCTGGCGCCGCGGTCAAGTTCCGTTTCTCCAACACTGTGCTGGCTTACGGCGACCAGATGCCGGCCCTGCCGGTGCTGAACTACGACAACGCGCGCCTGCTGCCGGAAAGCTACACCGGTACCCTGATCACCTCCAAGGAGATCAAGGGCCTGGAACTGAACGCCGGTCGCTTCACCGCCGAATCGCGCAAGAGCGCTGAAGGTCGTGACAGCGGTGGCCTGAAGTCGATCAACGTCCTGGGCGGTAGCTACCAGTTCACCGAGCAGTTCAAGGGCGCCCTGTACGCTTCCGACGTCGAAGACGTGCTGAAGAAACAGTACGTGAACCTGAACTATGTGTTCCCGCTGGCCACCGACCAGTCCCTGACCCTGGACTTCAACGGCTACCGCACCAAGCTGGACAAGTCCTACGCCGAGTTCAAGAACGCCGGCGGCCAGGACAACAAGATCTGGAGCCTGGCAGCCACCTACGCCACCGGCCCGCACTCCTTCACCCTGGCGCACCAGCGCAGCACCGGCGACAGCCACCTGGGCTATGCCTACGGCGGCTACCAGCGTGAGCAGCGTCGCGTGGGCGATGGCGGCAACACCATCTACCTGGCCAACTCCTACTGGTCCGACTTCAACGCCGAAGACGAGCGCAGCTGGCAGCTGGGCTACGGTCTGGACTTCGGCGCCTTCGGCGTACCGGGCCTGACCTACAACGTGGCCTACGTGCGTGGTGACAACATCACCACTTCGACGTCCTCTGGCGGTACTGAGCGGGAAATCTTCAACCAGCTCAAATACGTGGTACAGAGCGGCCCGGCCAAGGACCTGAGCGTGAAGGTTCGCAGCTCGATCCTGCGCGTATCGCAGAAGTCCAGCGAGTACAACGACAGCGGCAACGAGCTGCGCGTATTCGTCGACTACCCGATCAACGTGTTCTGATGAACGCCTGATCACCACCTGGCGACAGGTGGCGCAATGCAAGAAGCCCCGACTGGTTCGGGGCTTTTTCATGCCTATAGGGTCGCGGACGACTTGTGGCCGTTTGATATCGATCTTGCTAAATTCCGTTCCCACTTTCCCCCTCACGGATGATCTTGATGTTCCGTTCCCTGTTGTCCGGCCTGTGCCTGCTGGGTGTCGCCAGCATCGCCCAGGGCCAGCAAGCGACCTCGCCCGAGCAGTTGCTGAGTGATTTCTCCCGCTGCGACGCGCAGTTCTTCCAGAGCTTGAACACCGCCCAACTGCCGGCCGGTACCTTGAGCCTGGCCCAGTACGGCGCGGTCAAGGCGCCCCAGGTCATGAACCCGCTGCAGGAAGGCGGTCGCTACCAGCCGTTCGCACAGCCCTTGGTGGTCAAGGGCGTGCGCCTGGTGGGCTACTACAACGAAGCCATGTCGATGAAGTCGGTGGGCAACATGCTGTTCTGGGGTTTCGTCGCCGACGGCACGCCCCAGGACGTGGCCGCGCGCCTCAAGCCGCTGCTGGCGGATAACGCCCGCTTGAAGGACGACCGCGGTGCTTTCAGCCGAGTGGAAATTCGCCGGGTCGGCGATCCGATCCTGCAATGGCGGACCCAGGGCCAGGCCGGTGGTGGCGTGGCTACGCCGTTCGGTTTCGTCGAGCGGGTCCTGAGTATCGACAAAGGTATCGACAAGGAGCCGATCGCCGGCCGCACCACGATCTTCTGCAGTTTGCAGGGCACCGTCACCACGCCGTTGCTGCAAGTCTATCGCCCTGACCTCAACGCCCATCTGCTGGATTGAAAGCCATGCCTTCATCGTCTGTTCGTGGAGCGCTATTGCTCCTGGGATCCGTGCTGCTGACCGGTTGTGCCGGCCTGCAGAGCCAGGACCAGATCAACTATGCCCATTGCCGCATGGTGGGCCAGGCCGCCAAGGCCGAGAAATTCGACGTGGTGCTGCAACAGGCCGACCTGTGCCTGGAGAAGAACCAGCTGCCGCCGGGCATGCAGAGCCTGGTGTACTGGCTCAAGTCCGATGCCTACGCCAGCTTCAAGCGCTATCCGCAAGCGATTGCCGCCAAGGAAAAGTCCATCGCCCTGGAAGGCAAGCCCGATGCCCGCGCGGTGCTGGACCTGAGCCGCCTGTATCGTGAGGCGGGCAACCCGCAGAAGTCCCTGGAGTTGGTGCAATCCAACCTCGACGCCAATCTGGGCGAGACGGGCAAGGGCGGCGGCTTCAACATGCCGACCTACTACCATCTGGGCCAGACGCTCTACGACCTGGGGCAATACCGCGAGGCCGCCGAAGCCTACAGCACCGGCCTGCTACGCCAGCCAGACTATGCCTGGGCCTTCTATCACCGCGGTCTTGCCTACGACAAACTGGGCCTGACCGACGATGCCCGTAATGACTTCAGCAAGTTCGCCAAGCTGGTGAACCAGAAGTACGTCGAGCCCCAGCACCAGGCCAAGCTGGCCCAATACAAGATCAGCCTGCCCTGAGGCAGAGGCGGATCGCACCATGAAAAAAGGCTCGTCATTGACGAGCCTTTTTTGCCCTGGCACCTGCCCTCAGTCGTCGTACTTGAAGGCGAACTTCAGCTGGTCACCTTCCAGGTAGACCACCGCCTCGCGGCCATGCAGGTCGATCGGGCGTGCCGAGACGGCTTCATGCTCGGGCACGATCTTGAACAAGGTCTTGTATTGCGTGTCGACTCGCCAGATGCAGGCCCGCGGCCCTTCGTTGTCGAAGTACATGATCGGGCGGGTAGCGCTCCAGGTCGGGTTGACGATGCTCCAGCCCTCCTCGGTGTCGTTGTGCGCGGTGACATTTTCACTGTAGGTATTGTGGCTCTGCTGGTCGTAGTCCAGGGACAGGCTGTAGTTATCCACATTCAAGTCCTGGCCCACCCGCGCCCGGGCATGGCGCAGGGTATTGGAGGGCGTCTGGTACGACTTCAGGCTGGCCTCGGGCGCGCTGCGTGAACCCAGGCGGTAGCTCATGCTTTGCTGCAAGTCGCCACCGATACGCTGGCGGTAATACAGTAACCCACCGTCGAACCCGGCGAAGCGCAGGCCCTGGTCGTTGCTGCCCTGGGCGGCCCAGCCGGTGAAGGCGATGTCCCGGGCGATGGGATACAGGCCCGGCTGGTCATCGGCATATTCATACAGGGTCCCGACAAAGCCGCCTTGCTCCTGCTGGTACAGGCCGGTGAACAGCACCACGCGCAACACGCCATCGATCACCTGGGCGTCGACGATCTGCTTGTCGCCCCGAGGGGGCACGGCAGGGAAGGAAGCCAGTGGGAAGCGCTGCCAGTGCTCGGCTTCATCCAGGCGGTACTGGCGCGTCGGGTCCATGGGCAGCAACTGGTTCTTGCCCGGGGCCGGGGGGATCGGCAGCGGCGCGAGCATCTTCAACTGGGCGCGGTAGGCCCCCTCCAGGCAGTCGTCCGAGGTACAGGTATCGCGAACCTCGCGCAACCAGCGCACTTGCAGCAGGCGAAACACCTGCAGGTGCTTGAGCCCGTTGTAGCGACGATTCAATTCATCGTCCTGGGCGGAGAGCTTAGGCGCGTTGCAAACCGCCTTCTCGACCGAGGTCGAGGCCTTGGCACAGTCGAAACCGGCGGCGCCCGCTTGCGGCGCGAGCACGGCCAGGGCCAGGCCGGCGGTCGCCAGGGACAGCAGGGAAAGCTTCATCGAAACATCCTTGTAGGGAAGCGAAACGGGATCAGGGATTGGGGAAGGTCTGTAGATAGGCCAGCAGGTTGTCGATTTTCTCTTCGTCGCTCAAGCCCCAGAAAATCATCCGGGTGCCGGGCACCACGCCCTTGGGATCTTGCAGGTACTGGGTGAGCTTGTCCCGGGTCCAGACGATGCCCGAGGACTTCATCGCTGTCGAATACTGGTAGTCCTGGGCGCTGCCGGCCGGGCGGTCGATGATGCCGTTGAGCTCTGGACCGAACGAACTGCGCACCGAGGGCCCGATATTGTGGCAACCACTGCACAGGCGCTTGAACAGCTTGGCGCCGACTTCGGCATCGCCGGCCACAGCCGGGGAGCTGAACAGCATGGAGTGGAGCAACAGGGCGAGGATGGATGCTGCGATGGGTTTCATGGGGGGCCTGCGTGCAACTGGAATCGGCGGCTATTGGAGCATGAAGCGCATGCCTGGGGGGAGCCTGGCCCTGTAGGCACTCCCAACTCTTGGGTGTTTAGGTTTTATGTGGATACAGCCCGTTAGAGTTTCACTGGGAAATGCTGGCCTTATTGATCACTCGCGTTATTTGGTCTGGTAAGCGCAGTAGCGCTCGGTCGCTGGGATAGAGTCGGTGCGGGCATGGCTGTCTTTGTGATGCAGCAAGAAGGGGGGGCGCTCATCACCCATTCCTGCATTGGAATGCGGTTTTGATCTTGCCTGGATGCAGCACGCTCGGCCGTTAAAACGCTAACCGAATAATGTAAAAAACGACGATGCGCATTTCATGCGCATCGCCTGCCAACATTAAGCGATAGCTACTACAAAAGCGTTCAATTGATAATCCGCCACTACTTGCGCAAAGGCGGTGCGCGGCTTTTGGGTTGCGGTGCCTAGATTCGAATCATAAACTTGCATTTGTGTGGCGCTGATGATGTAGATGCCAATGACATGCCTATCATTTCCCGCCCAAACTTTAGTGCCGGTTTTGTATGTCGAGAAGTCCTTGGTAACCTGGTCCTTCGACTTGGACTTGCCGTGTATCGCCTGTTCCGCCGCTTTTACTTGTGAGGCCAAACTATTGGATGCATCAATCACTTGCTGAGCCAACTGGATCTTGCCCGGATCGTCAAAACTGCGAATGTCGAACTTTTCCGGATGTTTGGCATCATTGAGCCAGGCGCTGGATAGCACCGCGCAGAACTGCCCTACATCTACCCAGTCACCTTTGGGAGCATTTGATTGAATGACGTAGACAACATCGGGCAGGCCCAATGTGTCCGGGTTCAACCAAAGAAAAGGGTTAGGGGTTGTAATGCTGCCTACGGTAATAATATTAGCCATGATTCTTTCCTGCGCGTCATGATGAATGAGTTCAAGGTTTCCAGCATGGCTGGCCTGCGGCATTCGCGATGTCATGCGCTGCCATGGTCAGGAAATACTGTTTTTTCGCTGCAGTGGTCGCTGTCGGCGCTTCCCAATCAGCAAAAATAACGGTATAGGCCGCATCGTGGTTGACAACTTTTAGACAGTTATAGGCAACCTGATCAAACTTGCTACCGGGGTCATCTGGGCGAGTACTGGTTCCCACGACCAGATTACCCTGAGTCCAGGCCAGTAATGATTGCCAGACTTCTACAGCCTCGGGATTTTGCGGCGTATGCAGTCCGGCGACCAACTGCGGGACATTGCCCTGGAATGAGCCGAGGTTGACAGTACGGGTACCGATAATGGCATTGATCAAGTCCGTTCTGTCTGCATCGCTGGTGAAGTTGTCGGTACCAAACTTGACCAGTTCTTCCCAAGGAATAATATGGTGGCGCGACAAGCCACTGGCGATTTTATCATTAAAGGGATAGCTGGGACGGCCTGCTGCCATAGCAAAACTGCATGTAAAGCTAAATAACAAGGCGAAACAAAGCATTACTTTCTTCATGGTGAACTCCTTTCGTTATTAACACCGATGGCCGTGGCCTATCGATCAGGCAAACTCACTTTTGCTCGAATAGTCCAACTTATAAATCGACGGGTTCTGGTTTGGGAAACCTCCTTTGCCGCGCAGTAGTTCGTTGTTTGGTAGATAGAGTCTGGCGCTATAGCTCAGCCGGGTGTCGTAACCAGACAATTAACGACCTTTGCGTCGCAACCACCGAGCAGGTGGCGGATCGGATCGACCCTGCCTTTAGGGCCAAAGGCCTGGTCGTAGTCGGGAGGGGACGAACCCAGAACAGCCAGGGCATCACGCACTTGTATCTGGCTCGCCTGAGCCCACCCCATATAAAGATTGGACTCGGCACGAGCAAAGTTATCGCCATCTAGCTGCACCGTCGCGTCAGCGGATGACTGAGCGTGTGCATTGGTAAAAGTGGCCAGCTTCAGGGCGACGATACAGGCCGTTGATAAATCGGGCATGTAGACCTCTAGCTCTTTCAAGTGGGCATTTCCTTTCAGACTTTATAAGAGCCCCCCTCTGGAAACTTGCCATTTGATGCCAAAAGCACAACCAGCAAGTACCGCGAAGTGCGCCATTGCAAGGTGCCCGATAGTGGGAGAGGGCCAGGCGAAGAGGTTAACGACCATCTTTCAAAAGTGCGCTGTAGCGCGATGGTGAACTTCCGGTCCAGCGTTTGAAGGCTCGGGTAAAGTGCGCTTGGTCACTGTAGCCAACCATGTAGGCAATCTCGGTTGCGCTGTACTTGCCGCTGGCAATCAGTTGTAGCGCTTCGCTGCGACGGGTTTTGTCCCGCAGGTCTTCGAAGTCGATGCCGCAGTATTTGAGGCGACGCTGTAGCGTTCGGGAAGACAAGCCGAGGTTTCTTGCTATGGCGGCAAGTGTGGATCGATCCTGATCCCCGATCCGTTCGATAAGCATGCCGGCGGCTTTCGCGGTCGACCTCAAGGCCTCGGCGACTTTCCAGGCGTCATCCCGACCGAGCGGCAGAGAGATGTCGAGCAGCTCGCGATCGAATTCGATCATGTTGTGCTGCGCGTTCATGTGCAGATTCGGCCCCAGGTATTTCTCCAGCGCCTCATTTCCCCGTTGCCTCGGGTTTTGCAAATGCACGCGGACGGCGCTTGGCTCACCGGACATGAGCGGCACCTTTCTTAGCAGCGCCAGAGTGCCGAGAATGACCTGCTTCGGATTCGCCCCGTGCTGTCCGGTGGATTGCCGGATCAGTTTCAGCGTACGGCCTTCGGTGACGATTCTTACGTCGCTTCCTTGATGCAGTAAGTTCGTATGGATCGCCGCCACTGCGCACGTCTGAGCGAGGTTGGACGAACCCAGGATCAACTCGCCCCAGGCCCCGAGCGAGCGTACTTCGATCAAATGCCCCACCGTTGCACCTGCGAAGGGGGCCTGTGTGAGCGCGGCCATTTCACTGGCTATATGAAAGCAGGTCGCTCGCGGCACCCAGGCATCCGGGTATTGAAAGACCTGCGGGGAAATACCGTAACGTCGAAAGAATTCCAGCGGCGATACCCCGTGCATGCTCAAGTAGGGCGCTAGTTGCTGAAGAGTGCTGAGTTTGATGGAGGGCGTTGGGTAGGCCATGAGCGTTTGCACCTGCGTCAAAGGACCGTCCTGGTCCGCAGGGAAACACTAGCGCAAAACGTTTGACACAGCCGTACCGACGGCCGCGCAGCAACCACAGGGGGCGAACCGGCAACAGTATCCGCGTGGTTTCAGGCAGGGCGCGGCTTCACAGGTGAAGCCAGAGGCTGGCGAGGGGGCAGGGGCGGGTCTGAAGCTCTCGGGCACCGAGATCAAAACCGTGCTCAAGGCATTAGGACAGGATTTCTTAATCCTGGAAACGACAAAGCCCTCGCATCGCTGCGAGGGCTTTGTCTTATATGGTGCCGGCACCAGGAGTCGAACCCGGGACCTACTGATTACAAGTCAGTTGCTCTACCAACTGAGCTATACCGGCGTGTTAGGGCGACGATTATAGCGATTGGCGGGGTTCTGTAAACCCCTGAAAACTGACTATTTTTGCCCGGGCCTCGGCGCCGGGTGGCCCCGCAACCTGTCGTGGTTGCGGGCTAGGCGCCTGGTGTGGCGACTCAGATCGCCAGGCTGTCCACTACGCCGCCGTCCACGCGCAGGGCCGCGCCGGTGGTGGCCGAGGAGAATGGCGAGGCGATGTAGGTCACCAGGGAGGCCACTTCCTCGACTTCGGCCACGCGCTGGATGATCGAGCTGGGGCGCTCGCGGCGTACGAAGGCGTCGGCTTCTTCCCGGGCGCTGCGGCCGGACTGGCGCACCGCGTCGGCCACCAGGTTGGCCACGCCTTCGGTGAAGGTCGGGCCCGGCAGGATCGCGTTCACGGTCACGCCGGTGCCGGCCAGGCGCTTGGCCAGGCCATGGGAGACGGCCAGGTTGGCGGCCTTGGTGACCCCATAGTTGATCATCTGCGCCGGGATGGCGACGCCCGATTCCGAGGACAGGAAGATCACCCGGCCCCAGCCGCGCTCGACCATGCCCGGGGTGTAGTGGCGGGACAGGCGCACGCCGGAGAGCACGTTGATTTCGTAGAAATCCATCCATTGCTGGTCGTCGGTGTCGAAGAAGTCGACATCGTTGTAGATGCCCAGGTTGTTCACCAGGATGTCGGCCTGGGGCTCGGCGGCGAACAGGATATCGGCGCCGGCCGCGGTACCCAGGTCAGCGACCACGCCACGGGCGCTGCCATTGCTGGCGTGGATGCCGGCGACGGCTTCTGCCACCGAGGCCGCGTTGCGGCCGACGATGACCACGCTGGCGCCGGAGGCCGCCAGGCTACGGGCGATGCCCAGGCCGATACCGCCGGTGGAGCCACTGATAATGGCGGTCTTGCCGCCCAGATCGATTTGCATGTTCGGATTCCTCATCTTGGGGGCACAAGACCTGTGCCGGTGATCGATTCGAGATGGCGCCATCCTATTGAACGCCAGTAAGATCGTATATGACTTAATTGGTCATACTTGAGTCCCTGAGGGTCATATGCTGGATCTTAGACAATTGCGTTATTTCGTTGCCGTCGCCGAAGTCGAGCACGTCGGCAAGGCGGCCGAGCAACTGCACATTTCCCAATCGCCGCTGAGCCGGCAGATCGCCCAGCTGGAAGAGCGCCTCGGCCTGCAACTGTTCGAGCGTAGCCAACAACGCCTGCGCCTGACGTCCGACGGTCGCACCTTCCTCCACGAGACCCGGGCCCTGCTCAAGCATGCCGAGCGCCTGGAGTCCCTGGGCCGGCGCCTGGGGCGTGGCGAGACGGGTGGGTTGTGCATCGGCTACGTCAGCCATGCGATCCATGCCGGGGTGCTGCCAGGTGCCTTGCGCCATGTGCGCGAGGAGCGCCCGGGTATCCATATCGCGCTGTACAACCTGTCGGCCCAGGAGCAGTTCGAAGGGCTGCGCCAACGCAGCCTGGACATCGCCCTGGTCTGCGAACCGCCGGCCACCGACGATCCGGAGCTTTTGGCCGCCCGGGTGTTCGACGACCCGTTGCGCCTGGCCTTGCCCCTGGGGCATCCCTTGGCGGACAAGCCCAGCATCGAGCCGGCCGACCTGCACGAGCAGGACTGGATCATGGTCGAAGGCCAGTTGCAGCCCAGCCGGCGCGAGCGCTTCCTGGCCAGTTGCGTGGCCGCGGGCTTCACCCCGCAGATCCGCCTGGAAGCCGCCGAGCCGCTGAGCGCCCTGGGCCTGGTATCCGCCGGCCTGGGCCTGGCGCTGATCCAGCAGAGCATCAATGGTGAAGGCAACCCGAACGTGGTCTTGCGCGAGCTGCCCTGGTTGCAGCAGAGCACTGGCCTGTGGGCGGCCTGGCACCGTGTCGACCTGCGGCCGATAGTCGGGGATTTCCGCGAGATGGTGCTGGCAGGGGCGGCAAGCTGAACTTGGAGGGGCCTGGCTGGGGGTGAGAGGCGGTTGTAGAGCGATTTGACCTGTTTGGTCTCAAGTCTGTCGAATTATGACTTGGACGGTCTCGGACGGCTGGTTTTAGGATGCGCTCACTGGAGTTCACAAGCGACTCCCCCCAACCAGGAGCAATCCATGAGCCTCAAATCCTTGATCCCAACCCGCCTAGGCTTCGGCAGCGCCCCACTGGGCAACATGTTCCGCGCCGTATCCGCCGAAGAAGTACAGTCCACCGTCGATGCCGCCTGGAACAACGGCGTGCGTTACTTCGACACCGCACCCTTCTACGGTGCCGGCCTCTCCGAAAGCCGCCTGGGTGCCGCACTGGCCAAGCGTCCACGCAACGAATACGTACTGAGCAGCAAGGTCGGCCGCATCATCCTCGACGAACTGGAAGACCCTGCCGCCCGTGAGCTGGGTGAGAAGAGCGGCCTGTTCGAACACGGCAACCGCAACCGCATCGTCAACGACTACAGCGCCGATGCCACCCTGCGCTCCATCGAAGACAGCCTCAAGCGCATGGGCACCGACCACCTGGACATCGTCTGGATCCACGACATCGCCCAGGACTTCTACGGCGACGAATGGCTGACCCAGTTCGAAATCGCCCGTACCGGCGCCTTCCGCGTACTTTCCCGCCTGCGTGAAGAAGGCGTGATCAAGGCCTGGGGCCTGGGCGTCAACCGCGTCGAGCCGATCGAGCTGACCCTGGACCTGGACGAACCACGGCCCGATGGCTTCTTGCTGGCCGGCCGCTACTCGCTGCTGGACCACGACCGCGCCCTGCAACGGGTCATGCCGCAAGCGGTGGAGCAAGGTGTCGGCATCGTCGTCGGCGGTCCGTACAGCTCGGGTGTCACCGCAGGTGGCGAGCACTTCGAGTACCAGAAGGCCAACCAGCAAGTGCTGGCCAAGCTGGAGCGCATCCGCGCCGTTGCCCGTGCCCACGATGTGGACGTCAAGGCCGCTGCCCTGCAGTTCGCCCTGGCCCATCCGGCGGTGGTTTCGGTGATCCCCGGTTCGACCCGCCCACTGCACGCCAATGAAGACCACGCCGCCATGAGCGCGGTGATCCCGGCCGCCTTCTGGCAGAACCTGCGCGAGCAGGGCCTGATCAACCCAGTGGCGCCTGTTCCAGCCCAGTGATCCTACCCGCGCGGGGCCGCCTGGCGGCCCTGTCGCAAGCGTTTACGACCTTATTGAAGGGGCTGTTGCCCCAGGAGAAATCATCATGGCCCAGGCCAAAGCTTCCATCGAACTGAACATCGACGCTGCACGCGTCTGGCAACTGATCGGCGGTTTCGACTCGCTGCCCGACTGGCTGCCCTTCATCCCCCAGAGCGCCCTGAGCGAAGGCGGCCGGGTCCGCAGCCTCAAGAGCGCCGAAGGCGACACCATCATCGAGCGCTTGCTGGACTTCAACGAAGCCGGGCGCAGCTACAGCTACACCATCCTCCAGGGGCCAGCCCCCGTGCGCGACTACCAGTCGACCCTGCGCGTGGTAGAGAACGGCAAGGGCTCGCGCGTCGAGTGGTCCGGCTCGTTCGTGCCGGCCGGCATCAGCGACGAACAAGCCATCGAGCTGTTCACCACCATCTACGCCGATGGCCTGGCAGCGCTCAAGCAAGCCCTGCAAGGTTGATCGCGGCACCCGAGGCGCCTTGCGCGGCGATCACTCGTCGCCGGGCAAGGCGCTTTTTCATGGGCGCGTTTCAACCCCGATTCGCCACCGACTCGGCCAGGATGCACAGCAGCTCGAACATCAGGGTCGCGCCGGCCAGGGCGGTGGCGCCGCCGAGGTCGAAGGGCGGCGAGACTTCCACCACGTCGGCGCCCACCAGGTTCAGGCCGCGCAGGCCGCGGATCAGTTGCTGGGCCTGCAGGGTGGTCATGCCGCCGATCTCCGGGGTGCCGGTGCCGGGGGCGAAGGCCGGGTCGAGCACATCGATGTCGAAGCTGATGTAGGTCGGCTCAGCGCCCACCACGCGCCGGGCTTCGGCCAGGGTCGCCTCGACGCCCAGGTCGGCGAATTCCTCCATGTGGATCACGCGGATCCCGCAGTCCTTGGCGAAGTCTTCGTCGTCGGCCGAGTAGATCGAGCCGCGGATGCCGATCTGCACCGTGCGCCTGGGGTCCAGCAGGCCCTCTTCGATGGCCCGGCGAAAGGGCGTGCCGTGGGTGTAGAGGTTGTCGCCGAAGTAGCGGTCGTTGGTATCGGAATGGGCATCGAAGTGCACCATGCCGATCGGCCGCTGGCGGGCCAGGGCCCGGAAGATCGGCAGGGTCACCAGGTGATCGCCACCCACCGACAGCGGCACCGCGCCGGCCTGGTGCAGCTGGCTGAAGAAACCCTCGATCTGCTTCAACGAGTCCAACAGGTCGATGGGGTTGACCGGGGCATCGCCCAGGTCGCCGACCCGCACCAGGTCATAGGGGGCGATGCGGCTGACGTGGTGCACCTTGCGCATCAGGCTCGACTGGTTGCGCACCTCCCGCGGGCCATGGCGAGCCCCGGCGCGGTTGGTGGTGCCGCCATCCCAGGGCACCCCCACCAGGGCGATCTGCACCTGCGCCGGGTCGTCGAACAGCGGCAGGCGCATGAAACTTGGAATACCGGCGAAGCGCGGGACCAGGGCAGCGTCTATCGGCTGCGGGAAAGACTGGGACATGGGCGATTCCTCGTTGTGGATTCAGGGATCAATCGGCGCTGCTGCGCAGGGCCGGTGCCGGCTGGCTCACCAGGCTGACGGCGACGAAGGTCAGCAGGCTGACGCCCAGGCCGTAGTAGATCGGGGTGTTGGCCAGGATGCCGTCGCGGGCCATGCAGGCGATCACCGTCAGGCTGCCGCTGACCATGCAGGCGATGGCCCCGGCCGCCGAGGCCCGGCGCCACAGCAAGGCGCCGATGATCGGCACCAGCAGGCTACCCACCAGCAGGTTGTAGGCGATGCTCAGGCCGGCGATCACGTCGTTGACCAGGCAGGCCATCAGCAGCATCGCCACCCCTAGGCCGAGGGTGATCCAGCGGCTGCTGGCCAGGTGGTTTTCCTGGCCACGGGTCAGGAAGCGGCTGTAGATGTCTTCCTTGAGCACCGTGGCCGAGGCCAGCAGGCAGGCACTGGCGGTGGACATGATGGCGGCCAGGGCCGCCGCCACCACCAGCCCGCGCAGTCCGGCCGGCAATACGTTGCGGGTGACTTCGGCGAAGGCGTTCTCGGCCACCGCCAGGTCCGGTAGCAGCAGCTTGGCAGCGGCCCCCACCAGGGCACAGGCGGCGCCGTAGAACATGCAGTAGATCCCGGCGCCGAGGCCGGCGTAGCGCACCACCCGTTCGCTGCGGGCGGTGAACAATCGCTGCCAGATGTCCTGGCCGATCAGCGCGCCGAAGAAGTACAGCAGGAAGTAGGCGAGGAGGGTGTCCAGGCCGATGTTGCCCCACTCGAAGAACCCCGCCGGCAACCTCGCCTGCATGGCTTCGAGGCCGCCGGCCTGGCCGACGCTCATGGGCAGCAGGACGCAGAAGATGCCCAGGGTCATGATCACGAACTGGATGATGTCGGTGAGGGTCAGCGACCACATGCCGCCGATCACCGAGTAGAAGATCACCAGCGCGCCGCCGCAGAGAATCGCCGGGATGCGCGGGATGTCGAACACCACCTCGGTGATCGAGCCGATGGCGATGGTCGCGGTGACCGCCACCATCAGGTCGTAGGCCACCATCACGCAGCCGCCGATCAGGCGCGACGACGCCTGGTACCTTTGTTCGAGGATCTGGGTCACGGTGAACACCCGCAACTGGGCGATCTGCCGGGACAGCACCAGGCTCAGGACGATGATCCCCAGGCCCAGCATGAACACCAGCCACAACCCGGAGATTCCGTAGCTGTAGCCCAGGCGTACCGAGCCGATGGTGGAGGCGCCGCCGAGCATCACCGCCGACAGGGTGCCCAGGTACAGCGCCGGGCCCAGGCGCCGCCCGGCCACCAGGAAATCGTCCTGGTTGCGCACTTTGCGCATGCCCCACCAGCCAAGGCCGGCCATCAGCAGGACGTAGACCAACATGACCGCATAATCGAGTGCCATAACGGGTGCTCCCTGGTTGTTCTTGTTGTGCAGGCAGGTGAGCGCAGGGTAGATCGTGGATTGGCCGGGATACATCCCGGCAGGCGCAAGCTGGCTTGTGTTTTCACGCAAGTGGTCCAATGCCTGGACAGCGATGAAGTCTGCGCCATTCCTGCCGATAGCCTGCCCGGGCCACGAGGCGCAATCAGTCAAAGGAAGCAGTAGCGATGAATGTCAGAAGTCTGGCCCTGGTGGCGTTGTTGGGCTCGCTTGGCGCGTGCAGCGTCAAGCCGGTGGAGCCCTATTCGGAGCCGCCCCTGGGCGCATCGGTGGCGCAGTTGCGGG
Source organism: Pseudomonas sp. FW507-12TSA (assembly GCF_058781435.1). Classification (NCBI taxonomy): domain Bacteria; kingdom Pseudomonadati; phylum Pseudomonadota; class Gammaproteobacteria; order Pseudomonadales; family Pseudomonadaceae; genus Pseudomonas; species Pseudomonas sp. FW507-12TSA. Next base: position 177,763 of record NZ_JBYSWT010000007.1, on the reverse strand, counting down.
TGATCACCAACGGTGAAGTGCGCGGTGGGGCCTATGCCGGTTGCATCGGCGACAACCAGCGCCTGGCCAAGGCCGGGCGCTTTGGCAGCGAGCACCGGGCGAACGTCAACTATCCACAGTTTCCCGAGGCCCCGCGGCAGATCGACATGCTGCCGCGATTCGCCCCGAAGCTGCCGGACTACCCCGGAGCCATTCGCCGCGGTGAAGGCGAATACTCCGAGATCGCCACCGAATACCGGGTACCCGCCGGACGCCCGTTCCTGCTGGAGGGCGGCGGGGTGGCGGCCGGGGGAACCGGCAACGCCTACCGCACCTGCCCGCAGGTACAGAAGGTGGTGGTGTTCGAACCGGGCAAGAGCTACGAGGCCTATGCCGGCCTGAACTACATTCCGGTGGCCGGCGGCGAGGTGGAGGCGCTGTGCGTATTCACCGTGTACCAGCTGCTGCCCCTGAGCAAGCCGGGGGCCAGCATGCCTTTGGCGTTGCAGACCAGCGCGCCGGCGCAGCAGCGCTGTTCCGGCCGGTGAGGGGATGACGCCCGGGCCTGCCGCGATGGCAGGCCCGGGCGCGGCTGGACTAGGTGGCCTTGCCGGGGGCGTCGATGGCTTGGCACACCAAGGGATGCAGCTCGCTTTGCCGTTGCTGCTGGTGCCAGGCCAATAGCTCCTGGCGCATGGCTGGGGTCCAGAACAGCTGCATGTGGTTGCGCACGCTGCTTACCGCCTGGGCCTGGTCCGGCTCGTTGGCGAAGTACGAAGCGATCTGGTTGGCCATCTTGACCAGGTTGGCGGTGCTCATCGGCGCACCTCCGCCTTGTGGCCCCGGGACCGGTCGCGGGCTTGCAGCAAGCGCTGCTGCTCGTCACTGAAGGCCTGGTAGCGCTTCTGCCACTCGGACGGATGGTAGACCCGGCTGACCTCCACCGCCGTGACCTTGTACTCCGGACAGTTGGTGGCCCAGTCGGAGTTGTCGGTGGTGATCACGTTGGCGCCCGACTCGGGGAAGTGGAAGGTGGTGTAGACCACCCCCGGCGCTACCCGCTCGGTCACTCGGGCGCGTAGCACGGTCTGCCCGGCGCGGCTGCCGATGCCGACCCAGTCGCCTTCGCTGATGCCCCGGCTCTCGGCATCGGTGGGGTGGATCTCCAGGCGGTCCTCGGCGTGCCAGGCGACGTTGTCGGTGCGTCGGGTCTGGGCGCCGACGTTGTACTGGCTGAGGATGCGCCCGGTGGTCAGCAGCAGCGGATAGCGACTGTTGACCTTCTCGTCGGTGGGCACGTAGCCGGTGAGCATGAAGCGCCCCTTGCCGCGCACGAATTCATCGATGTGCATGGTCGGTGTACCGTCCGGGGCCTGGGCGTTGCACGGCCATTGCAGGCTGCCGTGACGGTCCAGGCTGGCATAGCTGACGCCGGTGAAGGTCGGGGTCAGGCGGGCGATCTCGTCCATGATCTGCGACGGATGCTCGTAGTGCATCGGATACCCCAGCGCCGCTGCCAGGGCCAGGGTGCCTTCCCAGTCGGCCTTGCCGCCCAGCGGCTCCATGACCTTGCGCACCCGCGAGATGCGGCGCTCGGCGTTGGTGAAGGTGCCGTCCTTTTCCAGGAACGAGGCCCCGGGCAGGAACACATGGGCGAACTTGGCGGTTTCGTTGAGGAAGATGTCCTGCACCACCACGCATTCCATGGCCGACAGGGCGGCGGTCACGTGCTGGGTGTTGGGGTCGCTCTGGGCGATGTCCTCGCCCTGGCAGTACAGGCCCTTGAAGCTGCCGCCCAGGGCCGCCTCGAACATGTTGGGAATGCGCAGCCCCGGATCGGGTTGCAGGCTGACGTTCCACGCCTGCTCGAACTCCTGGCGCACGGTCTGGTTGGAGATGTGCCGGTAGCCCGGCAGCTCGTGGGGGAAGGAGCCCATGTCGCAGGAACCCTGGACGTTGTTCTGGCCCCGCAGCGGGTTGACCCCGACCCCTTCGCGGCCGATGTTGCCGGTGGCCATGGCCAGGTTGGCGATGCCCATCACCGAGGTGCTGCCCTGGCTGTGCTCGGTGACGCCCAGGCCGTAGTAGATCGCCGCGTTGCCGCCAGTGGCGTAGATCCGGGCAGCGGCACGGATGTCGGCCGCCGGGACCCCGCAGATGGCGCCCAGTATCTCCGGCGAGTTGTCCGCACGGCTGACGAAGGCGCTCCACAGGGCGAAGGCCTCGGGCTCGCAGCGGGCCTCGACGAACGCCTGGTCCACCAGGCCCTCGGTGACGATCACGTGGGCCAGGGCGTTGAGCATGGCCACGTTGGTTCCCGGGCGCAGGGCCAGGTGCAGCTCGGCGCGGGCGTGGACCGAGTCCACCAGGTCGATGCGCCGAGGATCGATGACGATCAGCCGCGCCCCTTCACGCAGGCGGCGCTTGAGCTGGGAGCCGAACACCGGGTGGGCATCGCTGGGGTTGGCGCCCATCACCAGGATCACGTCGGCCTGCATCACCGAATCGAAGCTCTGGGTCCCGGCGGATTCTCCCAGGGTCTGCTTGAGGCCGTAGCCGGTGGGCGAATGGCAGACCCGGGCGCAGGTGTCGACGTTGTTGTTGCCGAAGGCCGCCCGCACCAGTTTCTGCACCAGGTAGGTTTCCTCGTTGGTGCAGCGGCTGGACGTGATGCCGCCGATGGAGTCGCGACCGTACTTGAGCTGGATGCGCCGCAGCTCGCTGGCGGCGTACTGCACGGCTTCATCCCAGCTGACCTCCTGCCACGGGTCGCTGATGTGCTTGCGGATCATCGGTTTGGTGATGCGGTCCGGGTGGGTGGCGTAGCCCCAGGCGAAGCGGCCCTTGACGCAGGAGTGGCCATGGTTGGCCTGGCCGTTCTTGTCCGGGACCATGCGCACCAGTTGCTCGCCCTTCATCTCGGCGCGGAACGAACAGCCCACGCCGCAGTAGGCGCAGGTGGTGACCACCGCCCGCTCGGGCTGGCCCATTTCCACTACGCTCTTTTCCATCAGGGTCGCGGTGGGGCAGGCCTGCACGCAGGCGCCGCAGGACACGCATTCGGAGTCCAGGAAGTTGTCGCCGCCGGCCGCCGCCACCCGGGATTCGAAGCCCCGGCCGCTGATGGTCAGGGCGAAGGTGCCCTGGGTTTCCTCGCAGGCGCGCACGCAGCGGTTGCAGACGATGCACTTGCTCGGGTCGTAGTCGAAGTAGGGGTTGGAGCTGTCCTTCTGGTCGCTCAAGTGGTTGGCGCCGTCATAGCCATAGCGCACTTCGCGCAGGCCCACCTGGCCGGCTACGGTCTGCAGCTCGCAGTTGCCGTTGGCCGAGCAGGTCAGGCAGTCCAGCGGGTGGTCGGAGATGTACAGCTCCATCACATTGCGGCGCAGGCTCGAGAGTTTCGGCGTCTGGGTATGCACCACCATGCCCTCGCTGACCGGGGTGGTGCAGGAGGCCGGGTAGCCGCGCATGCCGTCGATTTCCACCAGGCACATGCGGCAGGAACCGAAGGCCTCCAGGCTGTCGGTGGCGCATAGCTTGGGAATGCTGGTACCCAGCAGCGCGGCGGCGCGCATCACCGAGGTGCCCTGGGGCACGCTGATGCTGCGGCCGTCGATGCTCAGGCTGACCTGGACCTGGCTGTCGCGGGCCGGGGTACCCAGGTCCACGGCGTTGAGGTCGATGTCCTTGGCGGGGTCGAAGAGCGTGATCATTGGTCGGCCTCCGTGGTGTGCAGACCGAAGTCGGCAGGGAAGTGCTTGAGGGCGCTGGCCACCGGGTAGGACGTCATGCCGCCCAGGGCGCACAGCGAGCCGTATTGCAGGGTGTCGCACAGGTCCTTGAGGATCAGCGCCTGGTGCTGGCGCTCCTCGGGGCCGGGAGCCGCCAGCAGGCGGTCGATGACTTCCACGCCACGGGTCGAGCCGATACGGCACGGGGTGCACTTGCCGCAGGATTCCTCGGCGCAGAACTGCATGGCGAAGCGCGCCATGTGAGCCAGGTCGAGGCTGTCGTCGGCCACCACCACGCCGCCGTGGCCGAGCATCGCGCCCATGGCGGCGAAGGCCTCGTAGTCCAGCGGTGTGTCGAATTGCGTGGGCGGGACCCAGGCACCGAGGGGGCCGCCGACCTGGGCCGCCTTCAGTGGCCGGCCACTGGCGGTACCGCCACCGTAGTCATGCAGCAGCTCGCCCAGGGTCAGGCCGAAGGCCCGTTCCACCAGGCCGCCATGGCGGACATTGCCCGCCAGTTGGAAGGGCATGGTGCCCAGGGAGCGGCCCATGCCGTAGTCGCGATAGAAGGGCGCGCCCTTGGCCAGGATCAGCGGCACCGAGGCCAGGGTCAGCACGTTGTGCACCAGGGTCGGCTGGCCGAACAGGCCTTGCAGGGCCGGGATCGGCGGCTTGGCGCGGACGATCCCGCGCTTGCCTTCCAGGGAGTCGAGCAGCGCGGTTTCCTCGCCGCAGATGTAGGCCCCGGCGCCGACCCGCACTTCCAGGTCGAAGGGCTGGCCGCTCCCGCCGGCATCGGCCCCCAGGTAGCCGGCGTCCCGGGCCAGGTCCAGGGCCGCGCGCAGGGTGGCCACTGCCTGGGGATATTCCGAGCGCACATAGATATAGCCCTGGCTGGCACCGACGGCGATGCCGGCGATGGCCATGCCCTCGATCAGCAGAAAGGGGTCGCCCTCCATCAGCATGCGGTCGGCGAAGGTCCCGGAGTCGCCCTCGTCGGCGTTGCACACCACGTACTTCTGCTGCGCCGAGGTCTCGCGCACCGTGCGCCACTTGATCCCCGCGGGGAAGGCCGCGCCGCCCCGGCCACGCAGGCCGGAGTCGAGCACCGCGGCTACGGTCTGCTCGCCGCCCAGGGCGATGGCGCGCTCCAGGCCGGCGAAACCGCCGTGGGCCCGATAGTCCTCCAGGGACAACGGCCGGGTGATGCCGGCGCGGGCGAACAGCAGGCGCTGCTGGCTCTTGAGGTAGGGAATCTGCTCCACCAGGCCCAGGGCCAAGGGGTGGCTGGTGGGGTCGGCTTGCAGGGCGTCCAGCAGCGCCGGCACGTCGGCCACTTTCAGCGGACCGAAGCCCAGGCGGCCCTCTGGGGTATCGACTTCCAGCAGCGGTTCCAGCCAGTACAGGCCACGGGAACTGGTGCGTTGCAGTTGCAGCGGCAGTTGGCGCTGGCCGGCCCGGGCCAGCAGGGCGTCGGCCACCTGGTCGGCGCCCACGGCGCGGGCCAGGGAGTCACAGGACAGGTAGAGGTTCATCACGCATCCTCCCGGCAGCTGTCGATCAGTGCATCCAGGCGTTCGGCGCTGAGCCGGGCATGCAGCTGGCCGTCCAGCTCCAGGGCCGGCGAGCAGGCGCAGGCCCCCAGGCAGTACACCGGCCGCAGGCTGATGCGGCCATCGGCGCTACTGCCATGGTCGTCCAGTTGCAGGCGCTCGCGCAGTTGCGCCGCCAGTTGCTCGGCGCCCCGGCTCTGGCAGGATTCGGCGCGGCACAGGCGCAGGATGTGCCGCGCGGGCGGCGCGGTGCGAAAGTCGTGGTAGAAGCTGATCACGCCGCGCACTTCGGCCTGGCTCTGGTTGAGCCCATGGGCGATGGCGGGGATGGCCACGTCGGGGATGTAGCCCAGCTCTTCCTGGATCTGGTGGAGCAGCGGCAGCAGCGCCCCGGGAACATCCTTGTAGCGCTCCAGCAGGGTGTGGATCACAGGCAGGTGCAGCGATTCATCAGGCATACAGCATTCCTCACGGTCACGGACACACCTGGTGGTTGTCGGTTGTCCGAAAGTCTCGGCTGCGGCCCTGGTTGCCACGTCACGGTAGCGCGGCGATCCGGCCGGTAGCCATGCACCCTGAATGGGTATCTTGTCGTACCCGGTGCGGTCGTCGCCGCACCTGTTCAGGGCATAAAGGGCAGCTTGACACGCTGCCTCTGATTGCTCCGCACCAAAGCGACGTGCTCAGTTCCGAAAGCGACTCTCCATTGAGTCTAGAAGAGACGGCGCAAGCCCGTGGGACGAGCCGCGCACTATGGAACCAAACCCATGGGTCCAGAAGTGACTTCGGTCAGTTCCTGGCCGAATAATCCGGTTGATCGGAGGCGGTTGTAGCGAGGGAGCTTGCTTGCGCTCGGGCGCGCAGCGACCGTAGAACCTGGCTCCACGGCGCGTCGTTGGGAGCCGGGAATCAGGTATCGGGCCGGCGCTGCCAGCCAGCGCGCAAGCGCCCCCGCCACCAGAGGGTGGGTCAGGAACGCGCGCGGCGCTGGGCGTAGTACTGCAGCACCAGGCGGCCGACGAGCACCAGCAGGGTCAGGCTGATCAGCAGTACGGAAATGGCCGCCACGCTGGGGTCGACGTTGTCCCGCAAGCCGCTCCAGATCCGCCGGGGCAGGGTGTTGACGTCGACGCTGGTGATGAACAGGGTCACTGCCACCTCTTCCCAGGACAGGGCGAAGCTCAGCAGCGCGGTGGAGAAGATCCCCAGCTTCAGGTTCGGCAGGATCACCAGGAAGGTGGTCTGCATCAGGCTGGCCCCCAGGTTGCTCGAGGCCAGCTCGATGCGCCGGTCCACCTGGCTCAGCGCCACCAGCATGGTCACCACGCCGTAGGGCACCACCATCACCACGTGGGCGATCACCACCCCGGGCAGGCTGTCGTAGCCCCACCCCGGGGCGATGCTGCCCAGCTTGGTTTCCATGAAATACAGGACCAGGGCCGAGATCACCGGCGGGATCGCCATGGGCAGCAGCACCAGGCCGATCAGCAGGGTCGCCAGGCGCGAGCGCAGGTACCAGATGCCCAGGCTGAAGCTCACCGCCAGCAAGGTGGCGATCAGGCTGGTGGCCGTGGCGATGACCAGGCTCTGGCCGATGCTCGACAGCCAGTCGGGATTGCTCAGCAAGGCTTCGTAGTGGCGCAGCGACCAGTTGCCCTCGGGCATCGACAGGTAGCGCTTGGCGGTGAAGGACACCGGGATCACCGTCAGCAACGGGAACAGCATGAAGGCCATGGCGACCACGGCGATCAGCCGGGTGCTCAGGGCAGTGCGATGTGTATTCATAGTGACCTCAACCCACCAGTCGATTGACACGGGTGATGCGCATCAGCAGCCAGATCAGCGCGCTGACCAGGGCCAGCAGCACCAGGCTCAGGGCCGCGCCCAGCCCCCAGTTGCTGGTCTGGAACATCTGCAGGAATACGTACTCGGCGATCATCACGGTTTGCCCGCCACCCAGCAGCACCGGGGTGATGAAGAAGCCCAGGCAGAACACGAAGACCATGATGAAGGCCCCCAGCAGCCCCGGCAGGGTCTGTGGCAACAGCACTTGCCAGAACGTGCGCAAGGCCCCGGCGCCCAGCCCGCGGGAAGCCAGCAGCACGCGCTGGTCCAGCTGGCGCATGCTCGACAGCAGCGGGAACAAGGCATAGGGGATCATGAAGTGGAGCATGCCGATCACCACCCCCAGTTCGTTGCGGGTCAGTTGCAGTGGATGCTCGATCCAGCCCAGGGACAGCAGGCTGTCGTTGATCACGCCATTGCTGCGCAGGGCGATCAGCCAGCCGAAGGCCCGCACCAGCACCGAGATCCAGAACGGGATGAACACGCAGATCTCCACCATGCGCTGCCAGAACGGCGGGCTGAAGACCCAGCAGTAGGCCAGCAGATAGCCGATGACCAGGGCCAGCAGGCTGACGGTCAGGCACAGGCGCAGGGTGCGCAGCAGCATGTCGTGGATCGCCGGGTCGCTGGCGATGCGCTGGTACTGCTCGATGCCGGGTTCGGGCAGGGTGAAGCTCCAGCTCACCACGCCGATGAAGGGCAGCAGGTAGAACAGCACCAGCAACAGCGGCAGCGGTACCAGCAGCAGGCTGCGTTCCAGGCGCGCGGTTTGGGTCGCACTCATGGTCGGCGCCTCACTTGGACAGGTGGGTCAGGTACTGCTCCAGGGTGCTGGAGTAGTGATCGGCGTACCACTGGGTATCCAGCAGGATCTGCTTCTTCATGTTGGCTTCGGACGCACAGCTGAGCTCCAGCTGCTCGGGGCTCATCAGCTTCTGGGTGGCAGGGTTGGATGGGCCGTTGCCGAGGATCTCGAACAGCTTGAGCTGGCCTTCCGGCTGCAGGGCATGCTGGATGAACTGCATGGCCGGGGCGGTACCCGCCGGGTTGTTGCTGAGCACGGCCCAGCTGCTGTTGGTGAGGAAGGCGTTGTCGTAGCCCCATTTGATCCGGCCCCCGCTGTCCTCGCGTAGCAAGGTGGCGCGGGTGTGCCAGAGCACGCCCATGGAGGCTTCGCCTTCGATCATCAGTTGCTGGCTTTCCGCGCCCGAGCCCCAGAACGACAGGACGTGGGGCTTGAGTTCGTCGATCTTGCGCAGGGCCCGTGGCACGTCCAGTGGATACAACTTGTCGACGCTTACGCCGTCGGCCAGCAGGGCGGCCTCGAGCATGCCGTTCATCCACTTGTAGAGGGTGCGCTTGCCGGGGAATTTCTCCACGTTCCAGAAATCCGCCCAGTCCCTGGGGCCGTTGTCGCCGTATTTCTCGCTGTCCCAGGCCAGCACGTAGCTGAGCATGTAGCCGGCGATCCCGTAGTCATGGCTCATCCCCGGGGCTACCTGGTCGCGCTGCACCACGCTGTAGTCCAGGGGTTGCAGGATCTTCTCGCGGCCCAGGTTCAGGGCGCTGTAGCCTTCCATGTCCACCACGTCCCAGCTGGGCTGACCGCTGGCCAGTTGCGAGCGTACCGCGCCTTCGGTGGGGCCGGCGCCGTCGATGCGCACCGGGATGCCGGTGTTCTTGGTGAAGCTGTCGGACCAGGCCGCGCGAAAGGCGTTCAATGCATCGCCGCCCCAGTTGACCAGCACCAGGGGTTTGCCCGCCGACCAACTGATCCCGCTGCGCAGGGCCAGGGGCACGGCGGCCAGCAGGCCCATGGCCTGGACGAAGGTGCGGCGGCTGATCTGCCCGCCACGGGCTTTTTCGATGAGGATTTCGATGCAGTCGCGCTGGTGGTGCTGGCTCATGGGGGCAAGTCCTCGCCAGGCCGGTGCCCGAGGCGCCAGCCGTTGATTGTTGTTGTTCTGTACGAAAACCGGGGTGGTGGTCCTCTGTAGGAGCAGCCGGTCGACGCTCGAGTGCTCGCGATGGTCGTGAACGTTACGGGGTCAACCCAGCGCTCTGCAGTCCATCGCGGGCAAGCCTCGCTCCTGCAATTGCCTGACTGATCGCGGGGCTCAGGCTTCCAGCAGGAAGCTGTGGCGTACCGGCCAGCTCAGCCACACCGGGGTGCCGCTGGGCAATCGGGCGCCGGGGTGATCGCCGGGTACCGAGAGGTTCACCGGTGCCAGCTCCGGGGCGATGTTCAGTGCCAGATGCGTGCTGGAGCCCTGGTACACCCGTTCGCCCAGGTGCGCCGGCAGCACGTTGTGCTCACCTGCTTGCGGTCGTTCGGTATGCAGCGTCATGTGCTCGGGGCGTACCGCCAGCAACTGTGGCTGGCTGCTCAGCTCACCGGGGAGCGCGGCATGCAGGGCGACGTCGCCGCAGCGGCCGCTGGCGTGGCCGCCATTGCGGGCAATGTCGCGCAGCGGGAACAGGTTCATCTTGCCCAGGAACTCGGCGACGAAGCGGTTGCTGGGGCGGTCGTAGATGTCCTGGGGCGAGTCGATCTGCGCCAGGCGCCCCTGGTTGAAGATGGCGATGCGGGTCGACAGGGCCAGCGCTTCGCCCTGGTCGTGGGTGACGAACACGAAGCTGGTGCCCACCTGGCGATGGATGCGTTGCAGCTCGGCTTGCAGTTGTTCGCGCAGGTTCTTGTCCAGGGCCGAGAGCGGCTCGTCGAGCAGCAGCATGTCCGGCTCGAACACCAGGGCCCGGGCGATGGCCACCCGTTGCTGCTGGCCACCGGAAAGCTCGGACGGTTTCTTGTGCAGGTGGGCGCCCAGGCCCACCACTTCGAGTATGTGCTTGACCCGGCGCTGGCGCTTCTCGGCCTTGACCCCGCGGATGCGCAATGGGTAGGCGACGTTGTCGGCGACGCTCATGTGCGGGAACAGCGCGTAACCCTGGAACACCATGCCGTAGTTGCGTTTTTCCGCCGGGCGCCGGCTGATGTCGACACCACGCTCCATGAGCTTGCCGGCGCTGGGGGATAGGAAGCCTGCGAGGATCATCAGCAGGGTGGTCTTGCCTGAGCCGGAGGGGCCCAGGAGGGTGAGGAATTCGCCTTGGCGAACGTCGAGGTCAATGCCGTCCAGGGCTGTGAAGTTGCCGTAATACTGGCTGATTCCCTGGGCGCTGAGTTGGGTCGAAGGACTGCTGGACACTACAGAGTTCTCCTGCGGAAACCGACCTGCGCTGTGGAGTTTTTATTGTTGGAACAGCAGGCGGTTGGCTCATTATTGGCAAAAGCAACGGCACATCAATGGAATAATTTTTGCCTCATTGGTGAGTGAAATTATCCATTGGCCAGGGGCCGTTGCCGCCTTCGCCCAGGTTCAAGGCTTGATCAGCAAGCTGTCGGTAATGCCTTGGGTGGTGTTTTGCAGCTGGTATTTCAGCCACGTCGAAAAGGCCCGCACCGCCGGCCGCTCGGCCTTGGCCGGATCGATCGCCAGGAAGTAGCCGCGCCGGGCGCTGATGGCGATATTGAACGGCCGCACCAGCAGTCCCCGGGCCAGGGCGTTGCCGCTGAGCAGGCTGTCGCCGATGGCCACGCCCTGGGCGGCGATGCACGCCGACTGCGCGCAGTGGGCGTCGGAGAAGGTGATGCCACTGTCCGCATCGACCTGGTCGACCCCGGCAGCGGCCAGCCAGGCGCGCCAGTCGCTGGTGTCGTTCATGTGGATCAGGGGCAGGCCGGCCAGGTCCTGTGGCGTTTTCAAGCCGCCGATGGCGTTGACCAGGCGCGGGCTGCATACCGGCGAGAAATGCAGGGTGAAGATCGGCTCCACCAGCAGCCCGGGCCAGTCGCCGATGCCGTAGGTGATGAACAGGTCGGCCTCGGGATCGCTGGTATCGTCCCAGGAGCGCGGGTTGACCACATGCAGCCGTACCTCGGGGTATTGGCGCTGGAAGCTGTTGATGTGGTTGCACAGCCAGAAGCTGGTGAACCCCGGATTGCAACTGATACGCAACTTGCCGGATACCGCCGGCCCATCGAACAGCCGGCCGGCGTCCTGGATATCGGCGAGGATGCGCCGTACCTCGCGGGCATAGCACTGGCCCTGGTGAGTCAGGCCGATGCCGCGCCCGACCCGTTCGGTCAGGGCGAACCCCAGGCTCTGTTCCAGGCTGATGATCTGGTGGCTGATGGCGCTGCGGGTCAGGCTCAACTGCTGGGCGGCGGCGGTCACGCTGCCCAGCCGGGCGACCGCGTCGAGGGCGCGCAAGGCGCTGATCGTGGGAAAACGCATACAACCTCCGGGGCGGGGGGACGGGTCTTCGAATGCGTCCGGCCTGGTGTGTCCAGGCGCTTGCGGCGCATCAGGTCGCGCCGAAGTATGGGTCGCGCCAGCGTGGCATTGGTTAGTTTTTTTGCCCATTGCTGGCGAAATAATTTGATTGATGTAGCCAGCGCTTCACCAATACTGGCCCTCGATCCGGGCTGAGCCAACCGGACCATTCCCATAACAACAACAGGTCCGGCCGGCCTGGGTGGATGCCGATGTGCCCAGTTCGTGACTGGCCGGGACCTGGATAACCAGGAGTGCCGAGGATGTCGCGCTACAAAGAATTCGCGCTGGATTGGGTCGAACGCCACCGCCAGCAATTGTCGGACTGGCACCAGCTGATCTGGCACTACGCCGAGCCGGCGTTTCGCGAGTACAAGTCCAGTGCCTGGTACGTGGCGTTGCTGGAGGCCGAGGGCTTCACTGTCGAACGCGCCAGCGGTGGCATGCCCACGGCCTTCTGCGCCACCTTCACCCAAGGTCAGGGGCCGTTGCTGGCCACCTATGGCGAGTACGATGCGGTACCGGGCAACTGCCAGGCCGCCACCACCTGCAAGCAGCCCCGCGATGGCCTGTCGCGCTTCGCCCCGGGGCATACCGATCCGCACTCGGCCCTGGGCATCAGTGCCTTGGGCGGGGCCCTGGCGGCCAAGGCGACCATGCAGGAATTCGGCTTGCAGGGCAGCATTCGCTTCTTCGGCGAGCCGGCGGAAAAACTCCGCGCCTCCAAGCCGGTACACGCGGCCAAGGGTTATTACGACGACCTGGATGCGGCCATCAGCTTCCACCCCACCTACATGTTGCCACTGAACAACACCACCACCTGGGACACCCACTGCGGCATCGCCTACGCCTACATCTACAGCTTCACCTGCGAAGACCCGGAGCAGTGGATCGCCGCCGATCGCTACAGCCCGATCCCGCAGAACCACCTGGCGGCCCGGGCCCCGGGGGCCAACGATGCCCTGGTGCATTTCTATACCCTGAACGAAAGCCTGCGCCGCTCGACCCTGCCGTTCACCGGGTTGTGGAGCTACAACGAGGCGATCCTCACCGCAGGCCAAGCCACGGCCGACAACCTGCCGCCGCACTTGTCGCAGATCCAGTACCTGCTGCGCTGCGATTCCATCGAGCAGGCCGAGACCATTTCCCAGGTCATGGACAACAACGCCGCCGCGGCGGCCATGGCCACCGGCTGCCGCTGGAAGAAGACCTGGGTGTGCAAGTCCCGCGGTGGCCTGCCCAACCATGTCATGGCCCAGGCCACCTACGCCAACCTGGCGGCGGTGGGCGCCCCGCAGTGGGACGAAGAAGCCCGGGAGATCGCCCGCCAGATCCAGCGCAATCTGGGCCTTGAGGCCATGGAACGGCCCTTCCTGCCGGCCACCGAGGCGCTGATCGAACCCCAGGAATGCGAGCGCCAGCTGCGCCTGCAAATGCCGGCCTGGCAGAAACACCTGACCTCCGACGACTACCCGGAATACACCTGGCACTGCCCGACCGTGCGCTTGCTGGTGGCCCGGCCGATGCTCAGCGCGCCGCCGGGAGTGGTCTATCCGGACTGGGTCTGCAACGCCCTGGGCGGGATTCGCCAGACCATCGACCCGATGATCGAGGTGGCGGCCAAGACTATCGCCGCGACCCTGGTGGACTTGCTCACCGACGAGGCATTGCTGGCGGCGGCCAAGGCCGAGTTCGTCGAGCGCACGGGTGGCGGGATCGGTGGCAGTCACTGGCAGGCACCGCTGCTGCCCAAGGACTTCCAGGTGCCCCACGACTTCCGCTGGCCGGAATACATCAGCACGGCGCGGGGCGAGGAATGGTGGATTCCGGCGCGGGCCGACGAGTAGCCGCCGCAGCCTGGGCGAGGGGGCGTTATGCCGCTTCGCTCAGGCGCTTATGCACAATGGATGGGTTTTTCGGCCAGGCAGATGACGAATCTGTGGAGCCATTCTCATCTTTTTGCAACTGGCTGTTTTTTCGATGGTTTATTTTTATGAATAAAAAATGACCAGTTCTGTGTCGGGAGTCCACGCCCTGTTTTTAGGGGACTTGCCAGGATTTGATCAACAGACTTATCCACAGGTCGCGACGGGCTGTCGCAGGGCTTCAGCGCTGGGCCAGGAGCAGCAGATTGCGCGGGGTCAGGTGCGCAGGGCAGAAGGTCCCCAGGCTTACCTGATAGCCCTGCTGTTGCAGAAACAATGCCCGGTCCAGCACCAGCCACAGTTCCAATGGCCGGCGGAACAGGCCGCGCAGCAGTTCCAGGTTGCGCACCTGGGCCAGGCGTTGCCAGCCGGCGGCTTCCAGTGCCGGCCAGTCTTGCGCGCCGATTGTGGGTAACTTCTTGAGGGCCGCCAGGTCGCGGCAGTATTCGGCGAACGGCTTGTCCAGCCAGTGACTGGGCAGCGAGGGGGTGGGCAGGTAGTCATCGACGCCTCGCAACTGGCGTTGCAGCAGGTCGAAGCCCAGGCGCCAGGCCATGGACTGGTCGCGCTGGCGCCGGACCCGGGCCCCGGCGGTCACGGTCTCGCTCATGGGCAGGCCCAGGTCGTCCAGCGACAGCCGCAGGACGGACGCCTGGCCGGCTGTGGATAAACCCTGGTACTGGCTGGCGCTGGTGCGGTTGTAGCAGCACGGGGCGATGGCCAGCTGGCGGCAGCCGGCCTGGCTGGCGAGCTGCATCAGGCGCACGTGCAAGTCGCCGCAGGCATGCAGCGCCACCGGGCTGTGTCCGGCAGCCAGCTGCGCGGCGACCGTATCGGCCAGTACATCCTGCTGCACATGGCTGGCGGCCAGGCCATGGTGGCGGCTCAGTTGTTCGCCGCTGGCCACCAGCGCCGGGTCGTATTCGAGGCAGGTCAGGCATTGCCCCGGTTGCAGCAGGCGCCGTCCCAGGTGGCCCTTGCCGGAACACCAGTCGAGCCAGTGGGCGGGAGCCTGGTCGAATTGCAGGCGGGCGGCGAAGGCTTCGATCTGCTGCCATTTGCGTCCAGGCACATCGACATTCAGCCGCGCTCGCATGGCCGGCAGATCGCTGGCGGGCAGCTCCGTCAGCTCGGCCAGGGCCCGCGACTGGGCCGCCAACTGGGCGAAGGGGGCGGGCGCGTCCAGCTGTTCCGGGTGATTGTGGGCGGTTTCGGCGTCTGCCAGGGAACGCTGGCGCAGCCACTGGGCGAGTTCGCGGTAGCGGGCTTCCCAGGGCAGTTGCAGATACTGGAACGGGCGTGGGCGCCAGAGCCCCTGGTGCTCCAGGAGGAAGGCATCCAAGGCCTGGAAGCGGGTAAGTAGTGCAGGGCCTTGGAGGATGGCGGGCATGGTGACGAATCCGGGGCAGGCCCGCTCCCTGGCGGGAGCGGGAGGGCTCAACGGCCCTGGCAGGCGTCGACCCGTAGCCAGCGTTCCAGTTGGCGGAAGGCCTGGACCAGGATGAACGACATCAACAGGTAGAACACCCCAGCGGTAAAGAACATATCCACCGTCAGGTAGTTGCGGGCAATGATGGTCCGCGCCATACCGGTCAGTTCCAGCAGGGTCACGGTGCTGGCCAGGGAGCTGGCCTTGAGCATCAGGATCACTTCGTTGCTGTAGGCCGGCAGGCCGATGCGCGCAGCACGCGGCAGGATGATGTAGAACAGCGCCTTGGGCTTGGACATGCCCAGGGCCCGCGCCGCTTCGATTTCACCGGGCGGAATGGCCTGGATCGCGCCCCGCAGGATCTCGGCGATATAGGCCGCGGTGTGCAGGGTCATGGTGGCGGTGGCGCACCAGAACGGATCGCGCAGGTAGGGCCACATGAAGCTTTCGCGCACCGCATCGAACTGCGCCAGGCCGTAATACACCAGGAACAGCTGCACCAGCAGCGGCGTGCCACGAAAGAAGAAGATGTAGGCGTAGGGCAGGGCGCGCACGTACCAGAGCCTGGACGAGCGGGCAATGCCCAGCGGGATGGCCAGCAGCAGACCGAGAATCACCGCGAAGCCCACCAGCTCCAGGGTCAGCGTTGCACCCTGGATGAACTTCGGCAGCCATTTGTAGATGACTTCCCATTCCATTACGTCGTCCTCACAAAGCCGCGGGCGGCGCGTTTTTCCAGGAAGTGCATGCCGATCATGGCCAGCACGGTCAGGCCCAGGTACATGACGGCCGCGACCATATAGAAGGTGAACGGGTGCTTGGCGAAGGTTACGGCGTTCTGCGCGTTGCGCATGATTTCTTCAAGGCCGATCACCGACACCAGCGCGGTGTCCTTCATCAGGATCATGAACAGGTTGCCCAGGCCCGGCAGGGCGATGCGCCACATCTGCGGCAGGATCAGGCGGTTGAAAATCCGCCACTTGGAGAGGCCTAGCGCGGTACCGGCCTCGCGGTGACCCTTGGGGATGGCCAGGATCGCGCCGCGGAACACTTCCGTGGCATAGGCGCCGAAACACAGCCCGAGGGCTGTCACCCCGGCTACGAACGGGCTGAGAGCCAGGTCTGGGTTACCGAAATGCTCCCCCAGCGCGTTCATCGTCTTCACCGTGCCCAGGTAGATCAGCAGCACCCAGAGCAATTCCGGAACGCCGCGCACGATGGTCGAATAGGTTTCGCCAAGCCAACGCAGGGGCTTGAACGGGGAGGTCTTGGCCAAGGCGCCGAGCAGTCCGAGCACCAGCCCCAGGCATAACGCCGAGAGGGCCAGCTTGACGGTCATCAGCGCGCCGGCGGCGAGCGCCGGGCCGAATCCGAAGAGATCGATATTCATGGGGTCTGGATGGCTTTGCTAAGGACCGGCGCCCCGAGGGTGAGCGCCGGTCAGGCAAGTCAGTATCAATAGATGCTGAACGGGAAGTACTTGTCGTTGATCTTCTTGTAAGTGCCGTCGGCCACGATTTCCTTCAAGGCGGTGTTCAGCTTCTCGCGCAGGGGATCTTTCTTGCGCACGGCAATCCCGATCTTGTCGCTTTCCACCATAGGCTCGCCCTTGAACTCATAAAGCTTGCCCGCATCGCTCTTGAGCCACTCGTAGTTGACGTACTTGTCGGCCAGGATCGCGTCCAGTCGGCCGGAAGTCAGGTCCAGGTAAGCGTTCTCCTGGGTGTCGTAGAGCTTGATGGTGATGTCGTCACCCAGGTTGTCTTCCAACCAGGTGCCGGCCAGGGTCGCGCGTTGTGCCCCGATGATCTTGCCCTTGAGCGAGGCTTTGTCGGTCTTGAAGTCGGTCTTGGCCTTGGGGGCAATGAACTGCAGCTTGTTGGAGTAGTACGGATCGGTGAAGTCCACCGCCTGCTTGCGCTCGTCGGTGATCGACAGCGAGGAGATCAGGAAGTCGAACTTCTTGGCGTTCAGGGCCGGGATGATGCCGTCCCAGTCGGAGGTGACCACGGTGCATTCGACTTTCATCTTGGCGCACAGGGCGTCGCCGATGTCCTTGTCGAAACCGACGACCTGGCCACTGGCGTCCTTGTTGTTGAAGGGAGGGTAGGCTGCCTCTATGCCCATCTTCAGGGTCTCGGCGGCGGCGCTGGCGCTGAAGGCCAGGGTGACGGCAGCGGCCAGGAGGACTTTCTTATAGCTCTGCATGCGTTTAGCTCCGTTAGCGGTTGCTGGACATGAATTGTTTGCAGCGTGCCGAAAGCGGGTTCTCGAAGACCTGCTCGGGCGAACCTTGCTCTTCTACCAGACCCTGGTGCAGGAACACCACTTCGCTGGAGACCTGGCGGGCAAAACTCATTTCATGGGTGACCAGCAACATGGTGCGGCCTTCTTCGGCCAGGGCGCGGATCACGTTGAGGACTTCCTGGACCATTTCCGGGTCCAGGGCCGAGGTCGGCTCGTCGAACAGGATGACCTTGGGTTGCATCGCCAGGGTCCGGGCGATGGCGGCGCGTTGTTGCTGGCCGCCGGAGAGCTGGGCCGGGTAGGCGTGGCGCTTGTCGGCGATGCCGACCTTGGCCAGCAGGGCCTCGGCCACCTCGATGGCCTCGGCCTTGCTCTGGCCCAGCACGCGACGCGGTGCCTCGATGATGTTGTCGAGCACGCTCATGTGCGGCCAGAGATTGAAGTTCTGGAATACGAAACCGATTTCGCTGCGCAGGCGGTTGATCTGCTTGCTGTCGGCGGCAATCAGCTCGCCGTTCTTCGCGGCCTTGAGCTTGAGCTCTTCGCCGGCTACCAGGATCTGGCCCTGGTGCGGGTTTTCCAGCAGGTTGATGCAGCGTAGGAAAGTGGACTTGCCTGAACCGGAGGAACCCAGGATCGATATCACGTCACCGTCGCGAGCGGTCAGCGAGATACCCTTGAGTACCTCCTGGGAGCCGTAGCGTTTGTGCAAGTTGCGGATTTCAAGCGCGGGCGTGGCCTCAGCCATGTGCGGTCCTCATAGAGTTCAATGTGCTCCTGCTGTTGGGCTGCCTTCCTGGCGAGGCGCCAAGCTAGCATAGGGTTCGAATCGCAGCCAACAGCGCTGCCGGAGGTAAACGAGCGACGTGTGGCAGGTTGTCGCATCGGCACAGCTGACTGTCGCCCCATCAACAACCGAACGCCCGTTTGAACCCTGGATCCGGCGGGTGTCGCGTAAAAAAAGGCGCGATGGTGCCAGCTTTGGCCGGGTGTTGGAAGGGTTAACGGGCCAAAGGTCATGGATCTGTCGGTTAATTGGGTATCCCACGCTTTTTGACCGTGTTTTTGCCGGACGAGGTCGTCTGATGGCGGCGATGCCGAGCAATGACCTGGAAAAAAGCCATCGAGTTCAATGAGTTGCCGATCTTTATCGGAAAGGTTCGGCAATCCCGGGCCGCGGCTCTGTACTTGCCTTCATGGCCTGGGTGATCAAGGCGTGCTGCGAGACTGCCCTTTTGCGAGAACGAACCCGGGCCGGGTGGAGTTAGTCTTTTTTGTTCCGGCAGGCCATGGGTGTCCAGCTTCTGATCCGGCGTGGGGCTGCCGGCGCCGATGTGGCGGTATCCGGGGACGTGTCGGTCGCACTTGCGTGTGGGGGTGGGGCGGATCAATTGATCGCCTGGAATTCAAAAAGACCGTTGCCGACATAGACAGAGGGCGTTTTTATTGGATTTGTGACTTGTTACATGAGGTTTCGTGGACAGCATGCAGGCGAAATAGTAGCCTGCGCGCTCTTCGATAAGAGCTCTTGCGTGCCAGCGTGAGAGGAGCTATGGAATAGCGCTTTTGTACAAGGGATTGAACGCTTGTCGGAACCTGCAGGTCCGCCGCTTTCCCTTGAAACGCCTCGCCTTTCCAGCTCTTGACCGGTTTGCACTCGCCCTTGGCGTGGTCGATGGTCCCTGCCCGAAGAACCTAGCACTGGTTCCAATGGTGATCGCCCGGTCATTGGTTCCTCATAACGGGGCGGCAAGGAGACGCACATGGCGTTCACCAAAATCATCTTCAAAAACCCGAACACCGGAGCCATCAAGGAAGCGCCAGTCGGTTTCTCCTGGACCGTGTTCTTCTTCGGTTTCATCCCGGCCCTGTTCCGCGCCGACTGGAAATGGGCAGCCATCATGTTCCTGCTGTCCATGTTCACTTTCGGCCTGAGCAACCTGGTGTTCATGTTCATCTACAACAAGCTGTTCGTCCGTGACCTGATCGGCGCCGGCTTCAAGGCCCAATCCATCGCCAGCGGTGACCTGAGCTTCGCCAGCTCGCGCATCGGCATGGAAATCCCGCGGCTGGAAGCGGCCTGAGTATCGGGCGGTTCTAGTAGCTGAAATGCAAAAGGGCGCATCCACAGGATGCGCCCTTTTTTCTTGCCGCTCGTTCAGCCTTCGGTACTGAACAGGGCCTGGGAGGCGGCGAGGTAATCGGCCTGGAAGGCCTCGGATTCGATCCAGGCCAGCGCCGTGGCTTCGTCGGCCTCGGTGGACCAGCTACGGTATTCGATCAGTGCCGCGAGGATGAAGTCGGTGGCGCCTTGTTCGCCCTCCTGCTCATACACCAGTTCCAGCAACGGGTCCGCCAGGAACGCCGCGCACATGGCCTGCTGGCTGGTTTTCTCGGCGTCGCGCATTTTCACGAACAGCTCGGTCAGGTCTACCGATTCGAAGTCGATGCGGCTGTCGTTGGGGTCCAGGTCCAGTTCCGAGGTCGGTGCAGTGCGCTTGACGCGGTTTTGCTTGGCCTTGGTTTTCGCCCGCTGGGCCCTTTTGTGTTGCTTGTTCGCAGATGCCATGGGCGTGTTACCTGGTTGCCTGAAGATGTATCGCATGGGCCGCCGTGCAGTGGCGGCCGGTGAGGCGGGCAAGGATGCCAGTAAATCGGCGGTGGGGCACCTGCCTTCGGCCGGGAGGTGGTGTCGGTCGGGGCTCAGTTCCTGGGGATCAGGCGCCCCGGGCTGCGGCTATCCAGTTCGCCGTGGCGCAGCCAGCCGAGGATGATCGGCCACAACCGGGCCTCGAAACGGCTGTGGAAGAACGCGAAGTGGCCGACGGCGGTCTCGCCGATGTCCTGCGGACGGATACGCAAATGGGTGCGCGGGCTGTTGTGGAAATAGTCCAGCAGGCGTTCGATGGCGGCCACGGTGCCGAACGGATCGTCGCTGAGGCTGATGGCCAGGATCGGTGCCGTGACATGGGCGAAAGGCTGGCCATTGCGCTCGGTGGCGATCTTGCGGCCACTGGGGCGCCCTTCGTAGCGCGGGTGCGGGGTGCTCCAGTCGCGGACTACCCCGGCCGGGGTGTCTTCCATCCACCCCAGGCGCTTGCCGGGGAAATAACCATAGAGGCGGGTCAGCAGGGGCATCGCCAGGTGCCATTTGCCCAGCATCCGCCAGCGTTCTGCCGGGGCGTAGTCACGCCAGTAGGCGAATTGCGCGCCCATGGTCGCCATGCGTCGGATCACCCCCGCCGAGTTGCCCAGGCCTGCCGCGCAACCGCCGAAGCTGTGGCCGACGACGTCGATCGGCTGGCCGGGAAATTCGCGCTGGGCACGTTGCAGCATCGCTTCGAAATCCAGGGCGCCCCAGTCCGACCAGGAGGCCTTGAAGCCCTTGAGGGATGTCGGCCGCGATTCGCCGATGCCACGGTAGTCGTAGGTCATGACATCCAAGCCGTGGGCAAACAGGTAGTCGGCGAAGCGAAAGTAGTAGCGGCAGCGCACCGAGGTGGCGGCGCTGATGATCACCACCGGGCGTTGTGGATCCGGCTGGGCATGGCGCCAGGCAAAGCCGCCGAGCATGACGCCGTCGGCCGCGGGCTCCTTGAAGCTTTCGCTGGGGCCACTGGCCGGTTCGACGGTGGCGTGGCGGGTGGCTGGCTGTTCGGGAGGGGATAACAGGGACATGGGAACGTGTTCCTGAATGGCTGAAGTGGGGTCCTGGCTCAGCGGCGGGGTCTATCGGCGACCATCAATGACCGTCCGATCCACAGGGCGGCAGCGGCCAGTGCGCCCAGGAGCAGGGTAGTGAGGCCCTGCCACAGCAGCTCGCCATAGAACTGGGTGGGCTGCAGCGCCAGGCTGTAGACGTGCCTGGGGCCGGCGCGGTTGCCGGTGACGATCTGCCCGTCGACCAGCGCGCCGGCCAGGGTCCAGGCCAGCAGCCCGCTGAGCAACAGCAGCACGGTCCCGACTACCAGCAGCAGCCAGGCGCCGCTACGGTTGTCGACGGGCTTGGGGTGGGGCAGGGGGATGCGGGTTCGTTTCTGGTTCACTGCGGGCCGTTCCTTTGCGAGGCGATGGTCACTTTACTCTGCGAGAGACCCTTGGTGATAACGCCGTGGCCTGTCATTGGCGGCGCAAAGGTATGCTGGCGCTCTTTTTTTGCAAGGATCGGGAATGACGATGATGCGGTGGTGCTCATGGAAGGGGCTGGTGCTGGCGGTGCTCATGGCCGCTGGCGCACAGGTGCGGGCGAACGAGCCGTCTTCGGTCTATCTGCGCTGCAACATGACGCCGGAAGACTATGCCAAGGCCATGGCGGCGACGCCGCGCCCGGCACTGGCCTATGGCGACTGGCAGCAATGGTTCAACAGCAAGCAGATGTACGGCCCGGGCCTGGTGGACGCCGAGTCGTTGCGCGACTCCGGGGCGCGCAGCCTGCAGGAAACGGTGGAGATCTGGATGGGCCCCGGTGCGTATTCACGTTATGACCCCAAGGCTGGTCGCTGGCAGTTCGCCTTGCTGGAGTTCACCGACAACTACGGCGAGATGATCCAGTTGCTGGCGCCCTTGCGCGGCGTCGCCGCCTTCTGCCAGTCCGAATCCGACAGCTTCCTGTTCATCTACTCCTACATCTGGGGCGATGGCGACAATGCCTACCTGGCCCTGGACCAGGGGCGTAGCCGGTTCGCCACCGGGCCGACCCCGGCGCAGCGGGCCGAGGCCGACGCCGCGCTCGAGGGGCTGATGGAGGCAGGCGCGGACTGAGGTGCCTTAGGCGTCTTCGCTCAAGCCCTGGTGCCGAATCGGTCTAAAACCGCCGGTATCGAGGCGTACACTGAAGTTTGGGAGCTTGAGGCGGGCCAGTTGTGCAGGGCTGCCGTGGCTTGGCCATTCGCGATGCAATAGGGGAGGCCCGGGCGCTACCGATCCTGGGGCTGGAGGCTTGATGGTGGCGCCCCATTGCAGGGGTTCGAAACGAACCCGGGAGTGGTCATCATGAAATGCTCTTCCATCAGTGTCATGTCGGCGCTCGCCGTGCTGCTGCTTGCGTTGGCATCACCCAGCGTACTGGGCGCCGTCGCCAGCAGCGAGCCGATCGATCCGGCCGGCGTCCAGTTGGTGCCGCAGCAGCAAAACGGAATCGCCTACCTCAGCGGCGGGATCGGCCTGGATGAGTCGCGGGCCATCCAGCAGGTAACGGGCTACAACCTGCACCTGACGTTTTCCGTCGGCCCGCAGAACCAGTACACCTCGGATGTGGACGTGGCCATCGAGAATGCCCAGGGGCATTCCCTGTTGAGCCTGGCCGGGGTGGGGCCGATCGTCTATGTGCAGCTGCCCCCCGGCAAGTTCCAGGTCGTCACTACCCGCAAGGGCCTGGAGCGGCGTAGCACTATCGATGTCGCCGCTAGCGCCCGGCGCGATCTCAACGTCCATTGGGATAACTTTTGAGCGCAGCCCTGGGGGCTTGAACCTGACGTAGCGTGAGGATCTATCCTGTCTTCAACCATTGCTCGGCGTAGGGAGGCAGATGAGGAATGTTGAAGATCGGTGAACTGGCTCTCAGGGCTGGCGTTACAGTGCGCACCTTGCATCATTACGATGGGCTGGGACTGCTTTCTCCCTCCACACGCTCCAATGGCGGCAATCGGCTGTATTCAGAGGCCGACGCCGCTCGTCTGGGGCGTATCCAGGTGCTCAAGCAGGGCGGGCATTCGCTGGAGCAGATCAAGCAGATGCTGCAAGCGGACAGCCTGTCTCCCGCAGAGCTCATTTCCCGGCAACTTGAATCCCTGGCTGCGCAGCAACGCCATATCGAGAAGCTGCGTGTGCGCCTGCTGAGGCTGAACCAGAAGATAGGCAAGGGCACCGTGCTTCTCGGCATCGACTGGATCGACATGCTGGAGATGCTGGCCCTGCAAGAGGAAGTCTTGTCCGCAAGCGATATCGCGGCCTTGCTGGCCGTCGAAGAGCGGCTGGATGATGTCGAGCGGGACTGGGAACTGCTGGTGGCCGACGTCCAGTCAGCCATCGCGGCGCAGACGCCAGGGCACAGTCCGCACGCGCAAGCATTGGCCTGGCGCTGGATGCGCCTGGTGCATTTGACCGTCGCCGAGGATGCCGAGCTGGCCTTCAAGCTGACGGCGCTCCAGCGAAATTCCCGGCGAGCGCAGCAACTCAACGGGATTCATGACGCCATGCTGGATTGGGTCATGGTGGCCTTCGTCCATGCTCGAGCAGCGCTAATGGTCAACTACCTGACCCCCGCCGAGCAGCAAGACCTGACGCAGCGCCAACTCGAGCATCTTTGGCAGTGGCAGCCCTTGATCGCACAGGCCCGCGAGCATCAGCGCAACGGCCTCGAAGCCGCATCCCCTGGTATGCAGGAGCTGGCCCGGCAGTGGCTGGGGTTGTTTCGTGCCTCCCATTACGGTGACGACCCGGAGCTTGAGCGCAAGGTGCGCCATGCCTACGCACAAGAACCTGGCTTGAGTGCATACACCGGCCTGAACGACTCGCTGGTGCATTTCATCCACCGCGCCCTGGCGCTGATCTAAATCGTGCCGCTGAACTTTCAATAAGGAATCGATCATGGAACACAGCGCTGTCCACCTGGTTTGCGGGCCCGTGGGGGCGGGCAAGTCCACTTATGCCCATGAACTCTCGAGCGGCGGTAGCGCCGTGGTTTTCTCCATGGATGCCTGGATGGCCAAGTTGTTTGCGCCTGACATCGCATCGGGCACCACTGTCCAGACAATGAACCCGGCATGGTTCGCCGAGCGAGTGGATCGTTGCGAGGCAGTCATCTACTCGGTGGCTGCCGAGGTATTGCGCTGTGGCGGCTCCGTCATCCTCGACCTGGGCTTTCTTCGTCGCCAGCGACGCGAGACGGCATACGCCTTTGCCGCCCGGCACGGCAGCCCGGCCGTACTCCACTACGTCACCGCGGAAGCGCAAGCTCGGCGCAATCGGGTAGCGCGCCGCAATGAGCAGCGGGGGCAAACGTACGCCATGGAGGTCACTCCGCAGATGTTCGATTTCGCTGAAAGCGTATTCGAAGCCCCGCAGTCGGAGGAGCTGGCAGGTGCGCGGATGGTATTCACCGATCGTGAATAGGCGCAGGTTGTAGCGCGTTATCCATTGAGGCTGGCTATGGAGCGATGCGCTGGCGGATCACGGCATCGCTACCGTGCTGCGGGCGGGACTCCGGGCCGAATCGGCGGGGAAGAGTTGGTAAACCGTAGAAAGCAAAAAGCCCGCACTAGGCGGGCTTTCTGTGTGTCTTCAGGTGTGCTTGGCACCACCTGAAAACTGAAGGTGGTGCCCAGAGACGGAATCGAACCGCCGACACGGGGATTTTCAATCCCCTGCTCTACCGACTGAGCTATCTGGGCAACGGGGCGCATTAAACGGGTTTTTCAGGGGGGCGTCAAGCAAGTTTTGAAAAAAAGTTTAATTATTACCGCCGCTTACGATCCGCCCCCCGGATTTGCAGCGGTTTCACTCCGCTGGCGGCACGTAACCTTCGGCCTTGGCGTATTCCCCGCCGGAGAAGTACTTGTCCATTTCCGCCTGGATGAACTTGCGATCCTCGGCGTTCATCATGTTCAGGCGCTTTTCGTTGATCAGCAGGGTCTGGTGCTTCTGCCAGTCGCCCCAGGCCTTGGCCGAGACGTGCTCGTAGATATCCTGGCCCTTGGCGCCCGGGTACGGCGGACGGTCCAGGCCTGGCAGTTCTTCTTGGTACTTGCGGCACATTACGGTGCGGGTCATGACGACTCTCCTGCATTCAATACTTCAGCCGCGCGTTTGAGCAGTGTCTTCACCGGGGCGGCAAGGCCCAGGCGCGGCGGGGTGGCGAGGTTATACCAGAGCCAGTCGGCCTCGGCGACGTGCAGGGCCGACTCTTCGACCCGGATCAGCCAGGGCTCGATGGCCAGCTGGAAGTGGCTGAAGGTGTGTACCAGAGCAGGCATCTGCTGTTGTTGACCCAGCTCCAGGGAGTGCTGCATGGCCAGGTGCTGGATGTCGTCCAGTCCATCGAGTTCCGGCAGGCTCCAGAGCCCGCCCCAGAGCCCGCTGGAGGGGCGTCGGTAAAGCAGGATGGCGCCTTCGCGGTTGGCCAGCATGGGCATCAGGGTGCGCTTCTGTGGCACCTCCTTGCGCGGCTTGGGCACCGGGTAGCGGGTCTCAAGGCCGAGCATGTGCGCCTCGCAGTGCCGCTCCAGGGGGCATAGCAGGCAGCTGGGCTTGCTACGGGTGCACAGGGTCGCCCCCAGGTCCATCATCGCCTGGGTGTAGTGGTTGACCCGCGAGTGGGGCGTGAAGCGTTCGGCGGCCGCCCATAGCTGCTTGGCCACCTTGGGTTCCCCCGGGTAGCCCTCCTGGGCGGTGAAGCGCGCCAGGACCCGCTTGACGTTGCCATCCAGGATCGGTGCCCGCAGGCCCATGCTGATGCTGGCGATGGCCCCGGCGGTCGAGAGCCCGATACCCGGCAGCTCGGTGAGTTTTTCCACGTCGCGGGGAAACTCGCCGCCATGCTCGGCCATCACGATCTTCGCGGTCTTCTGCAGGTTGCGTGCGCGGGTGTAGTAGCCCAGGCCGGTCCACAGGTGCAGCACTTCGTCTTCCGGTGCCTCGGCCAGGGCCTGCACCGTGGGCAGGGAGGCCATGAAGCGGTCGAAGTAGTTGAGCACGGTACTGACCTGGGTCTGCTGCAGCATGATCTCCGAGACCCAGACCCGATACGGGTTGATGTCCTGTTGCCAGGGCAGGTCGTGGCGCCCGTGACGGTCATACCAATCCAGCACCGCGCTGGAAAAAGCCTCGGCTCTCATCGCTTGAACAGCCCCTTGATCGCGTTCTTCAGTTCCGGGCTGACCTTGTCGCCGAGCTTCTCGTCGATCTTTTCCTTGAGTCGGTCGCCGGCCAGCTTGGCTGCGACCTGGCCCAGGCCGTCCTTGTCCAGGCGGCAGGCCTTGGCGCCCAGCTCCAGCGGGCCACGGCAACGCAGCGGCAGCTCGATGCCACGGAAGCGCTCGCCCACCTGGCAGGCCGGATCCGGGTTATCGCTCAGGTCGCCTTCGACGATGATGCCCACGCGATAATCCAGGCCCAGCACGCGCAGGTCGATGTCGCCGTTGCCGTTGACGGTCATGCCGGGGATGCGCACCTTCAGGTCCGGGTTGCTGGCCACGCCATTACGCAAGGTCAGGTTGCCCTTGAGCTCCTGGAACGGGGTGTCCTTGCCGCGCGGGGTACTGGTCAGGTTCTTGCGGTTGAGCACGGCGATACCCTGGCACAGCTGTTGCTCGATGCTGGCGTTGAGCAGCACACCGTTGTTGATGGCGAAGCTGGCGGTACCGTTGAGGCTGTCGATCAGCGCTTTTTGGCTGTTGCCATTGCCAGTGAGGTTGCTGCTCAGGGTGACCAGACCCTTGACCGGAGGATTCTGGCCCTGGTTTTCCAGGATGCGTTCCACCGGCACCCGGTTGATCCGGGTCTGCAGGTTCAGTTTCGGTGTGCTCTGGCGTACGTCCAGGGTGCCATTGGCCTCGAAGCTGCCGTTGAACAGCTCGCCGCGCAGGTCGGCGAGTTTCAGCAGGCCGCCCTGGCCGGAGGCCTTGAGCGCGGCATTCTGGATCGGCAGCTTGTCCAGGGTCAGTTGGCCGAAGTTCAGGTCGGCGTCGACATCGAGCTGGGCCAGGCGCTCCACCGGCAACAGGCGGTCGGTGCTCCAGGCGCCCTTGGTCGGTGCGTCGGGCAGCGGCGTGGTGCCGCCCGCGGCAGCCGCCTCGCTACCCTGTACTTCGGCCTTGCGGGCCGCGGCGGCGCTGTTGGCTGCGGCGGACTTGGGCGGCAGGTAGCGGTCGACATTGAAGGTATCGGCCTTGAGCTGGGCGCGCAGGGCTTGCTTGGCGAAGTCCTCGATGGCCAGGCGGCCGCTGAAGCTGCTGTCGTCGAGCTTCAGATTGAGATCTTCCAGGGCCAGGCTGGTGGGCGTGGCTTGCAGGCGGCTGGCCAGCTCGACCTTGCTCAGGCTGCCCTCGGCCATGGCCGGCAGGGTCTGGCCGATGCTGTCGACGAACTTCGCCAGGTCGAACTGGGCGATGGAGATCCCGCCGCTGATCTGTGGCGTCTTGTCCAGGTCATTGACCTTGAGTTCGCCCAGGGCCCGCAGCTGGTTGAGGGAGAGCTTCAGCCCGGTCCACTGGCCGACGTTGGCGGCCTTGTCCAGCAGCAGCTGGCCCTGGGCGGAGAAGGTCAGGGTCTTGCCTTGCAACGGGTCGCCGGCCGCCTCGCCGGACAAGCGCATGTCCTCGAACTGGTAGCGCTGCAGGGCGCGGTCGAAGCGCAGTTCGCCGTTGAGCTCGGTGCGCACGCGCACTGCCGGTTGGCTGCTGGCCAGGAAGGCGGTGAGCTTGACCGGAGTGTTGGTGGCTTCGTGGATCGGCCCGGTGCTGAGCTGGATGCTCTCGGCGGTGAACTGCTTGCCGGTCTGTTCGTCGTTGTATTCGACCCGAGCGTTGTTCACCGTCAGGCTGTCGATATCCAGGCGGATCGGCTGCGCGGGTTTTTCCGCGCTGGCCGCAGCCTCGCCGGTTTCGCCGGTGCTGGTGGCAGGCGTCTCGGCCTGGCGGTCGGCCGGCGCAGCCTTGCCGATGTCCTGCCAGTTGCCGTGACCGTCCTTGTCGCGGTTCAGGCGCAGGTTCAGGCCCTCGACCCGGACGTCGCTCATCTGTACTTCGCGGCGCAGCAATGGCAGCACGCGAACCGAAAGGCCCAGCATCTGCAGGTCGGCGAAAGGCTGCGTGGGGTTGGCCAGGGTGGCCACCCCGGCGTCGTGCAGTTCCAGGCCGAGCCAGGGGAACAGGCTCCAGCCGATGTCGCCATTGAGGGTCAGCTCGATGTGGGCCTTGTCCCGGGCGATCTGGCGGATTTCGTCTTTGTAGTCGTTGGGGTCGAACAGGTGGGTCAGGGCGAAGCCCAGAGCCACGATGATCAGTAACAGCCCGAGAATTACCAGACCCAGGATTTTGCCGAGCGCTTTCATGGGCGAGTCCTTGTATGTCGAATTCAAAATTTAGCGGGGCAGTATAACGCCCCGGACCTGGCGACTGTTGACCCAAACCGTCTACGGGTACTTGAGTTCCAGTCGCAGCTTGGCCGCCAGGGCCTGGGCCTCGAGATGCCCGGCCGGTGCCAGCAGGCAGAGGTTCGCCCCCTCGGTCCGGGCCATTTCCCGGGCCTGGCTCACCAGGCGTTCGGCCACGCCGCGGCGTCGGGTGATCTTGCGCACACAAAGGTGGGACAGGGACCAGCCGTCCGAGTGCCGTTGCAGATATCCGGCCCCCAGCAGGCGGTCGTTGAAGCGCGCCACCAGCAGGCTGGCCTCTTCCAGGGCATGGGCGATCAGTTGCGGGGCATCGGCATGGGGGGCGAACAGCCAGTCCGGGGCGTCCTGGTAGATCTTGCGCAGGTCCTGCTGGTCCTGGGGGCTGGCGTCGTGCAGCGCTTGGACAACGATGGGCATTGGGGTTCCTGGAGCGAGTGTGGGCGGCGACCACCAGAGCAGTCGCGGTAAAAAAGGAGATAGCAGTTTGCTTTCTTAATGTTTTGCAAATGGTAACCTCTGGCGGTTCGTCCGTCCTTCTGCGACTTAATGTCGCGCCTGCCCAAAGGAAGCTTTACTCAATCAGAACGACCGTGCCCCCGTGCCAAGGTCGTCGCAGGGGAGTGGCCGATGAACAATTCCAATAATTGGGGGAACATCCATGAGCTCTAGCAACGTGGCGGCCAGCGTGCCCGCCCAGCCGGCGTTCTTGTCCAAAGAACGCATCATCGCCAAGCCCGGTTTCAACCGCTGGCTGGTACCACCGGCCGCCCTGGCCATCCACCTGTGCATCGGCATGGCCTATGGCTTCTCGGTGTTCTGGCTGCCGCTGTCCAAGGCGCTGGGTATCAGCGCGCCCGTGGCTTGCGAGCCGGGCATGGGCTTCATCGCCCAGGTCTTCTCGTCCCAGTGTGACTGGCCGATCTCCATGCTCGGCTGGATCTACACCCTGTTCTTCATCTTCCTGGGCTGCTCGGCGGCGATCTGGGGCGGCTGGCTGGAGCACGCCGGTCCGCGCAAGGCTGGGGTGGTCTCCGCCCTGTGCTGGTGCGGGGGCCTGCTGATTTCCGCCCTGGGGGTCTATACCCACCAGATCTGGCTGATGTGGATCGGCTCCGGGGTGATCGGCGGGATCGGCCTGGGCCTGGGCTACATCTCCCCGGTGTCGACCCTGATCAAGTGGTTCCCGGACAAGCGCGGCATGGCCACCGGCATGGCGATCATGGGCTTCGGCGGCGGTGCGATGGTCGGTGCGCCCCTGGCGGCCGCATTGATGAGCCACTTCGCTACCCCCACCAGCGTCGGCGTCTGGCAGAGCTTCCTGGTGATGGCCGCGATCTACTTCGTGTTCATGATCGGCGGCGCCCTGGCGTATCGCGTACCGCCCACCGGCTGGAAGCCCGAGGGCTGGAGCGCGCCGGTGAAGAAAGCCGCCAACGCCATGATCACCCACCGCCACGTGCATGTGAACGTGGCCTGGAAGACCCCG
The DNA here is from genome assembly GCF_058781435.1 of Pseudomonas sp. FW507-12TSA. Taxonomy (NCBI): domain Bacteria; kingdom Pseudomonadati; phylum Pseudomonadota; class Gammaproteobacteria; order Pseudomonadales; family Pseudomonadaceae; genus Pseudomonas; species Pseudomonas sp. FW507-12TSA. Next base: position 148,118 of record NZ_JBYSWT010000007.1, on the reverse strand, counting down.
CAGTTCCGCCTGGTATGGCTGGTGCTGTGCCTTAACGTGTCGGCCGGTATCGGCATCCTCGGCATGGCCTCGCCACTGCTGCAGGAAGTGTTCGCCGGCAAACTGCTGGGCAACGGCCTGAGCTTCAGCCAGCTGGACGCCGGGCAACTGGCACAGATCGCCGCCATCGCCGCCGGCTTCACCGGCCTGCTGAGCCTGTTCAACATCGGTGGCCGGTTCTTCTGGGCGTCGTTCTCCGACTACCTGGGCCGCAAGAACACCTACTTCGTGTTCTTCGCCCTCGGGTTTGCCCTGTATGCGCTGATCCCGAACCTCGGCCACCTGGGCAACATCGCCCTGTTCGTGGCGGCGTTCTGCATCATCCTGTCGATGTACGGCGGCGGTTTCGCCACGGTCCCGGCCTACCTGGCGGACCTGTTCGGCACCCAGATGGTGGGCGCGATCCACGGCCGCTTGCTGACGGCCTGGGCGGCCGCCGGCGTACTGGGCCCGGTGCTGGTGAACTACCTGCGCGAATACCAGCTGAGCATCGGCGTCGAGCGCGCCGCGGCCTACGACATCACCCTGTACATCCTCGCGGGCCTGCTGGTGCTGGGCTTCCTGTGCAACCTGATGGTGCGCCCGGTGGCCGACAAGTACTTCATGACCGACGAGCAACTGGCGGCCGAGCAGGCCCTGGGCCACGACAAGGGCGCCGACAGCAGCGTCGTCCTGGAGTGGAAGGCTTCGCCTGGCAGCAAGCCGCTGGTGATCGCCGCCTGGCTGGTGGTGGGTATTCCCCTGGCATGGGGCGTGTGGATAACCCTGCAGAAGACCGCAGTGCTGTTCCACTAGGATCCTGCCTGGCGCGGGAGCGAGGTCGCTCGCTTTCGCGCCCGGGGTTGCTTGTCATGACAGGTACAACCCCGCAGCCATTGGTTCGCGCCCGTCAGGATGTCGTTCGACGTGTTCCTGTTTGGCCCTCCCCGGGCCTATACTGCTCGCCTTTTTCGCCCAATGATTTTGCGGAGCTGGTGATGGCCGAACGTAAGGCATCTGTCGAGCGCGACACTCTGGAAACCCAGATCAAAGCCTCGATCAACCTGGATGGCACCGGAAAGGCCCGATTCGATATCGGCGTACCTTTCCTCGAGCACATGCTGGACCAGATCGCCCGGCATGGGCTGATCGACCTGGATATCGAAAGCAAGGGCGACCTGCATATCGACGACCACCACACCGTGGAAGACGTCGGCATCACCCTGGGCCAGGCGTTCAGCAAGGCCATCGGCGACAAGAAAGGCATCCGCCGCTATGGCCATGCCTATGTGCCGCTGGATGAAGCCCTGTCCCGCGTGGTGATCGATTTCTCCGGCCGCCCCGGCCTGCAGATGCACGTGCCCTTCACCCGTGCCACCGTCGGCGGCTTCGATGTCGACCTGTTCCAGGAGTTCTTCCAGGGCTTCGTCAACCACGCCAACGTGACCCTGCACATCGACACCCTGCGCGGCCACAACACCCACCACCAGATCGAGACCGTGTTCAAGGCCTTCGGCCGTGCGCTGCGCATGGCGGTGGAGCTGGACGAGCGCATGGCCGGGCAGATGCCTTCCACCAAGGGCGTGCTGTAATGCAGACGGTAGCCGTCATCGACTACGGCATGGGCAACCTGCACTCCGTGGCCAAGGCCCTGGAGCACGTGGGCGCCGGCAAGGTGCTGATCACCAGTGACGCCAGCGTGATCCGCGAAGCCGATCGGGTGGTGTTTCCCGGCGTGGGCGCGATCCGCGACTGCATGGCCGAGATCCGCCGCCTGGGCTTCGACGCCCTGGTGCGTGAAGTCAGCCAGGACCGTCCGTTCCTGGGGATCTGCGTGGGCATGCAAGCCCTGCTGGAGCGCAGCGAAGAGAACGACGGCGTGGACTGCATCGGGCTGTTTCCCGGCCAGGTGAAGTTCTTCGGCAAGGGCCTGGTGGAAGAGGGCGAGCACCTCAAGGTGCCGCACATGGGCTGGAACGAAGTGAAGCAGGCGGTGGACCATCCGCTGTGGCACAGCATCCCGGACCTGGCGCGCTTCTACTTCGTGCACAGCTACTACATCACCGCCGGCAATGCCCGGCAGGTGGTGGGCAGCGGCCACTACGGCGTGGATTTCGCCGCGGCGCTGGCCGAGGGCTCGCGCTTTGCCGTGCAGTTCCACCCGGAGAAGAGCCATACCCATGGCCTGCAGCTGCTGCAGAACTTCGCGGCCTGGGACGGTCGCTGGTAAATGAACAGGTCGCGGACCAAGGCGCCGATACTGACGCTGACCCCCGAGCAGGAGCGCGAGGCGCTCGACAAGCTCAAGCGCTTGCTCGAAGACCGCTTCGACCTGCAGCTGGGGTCGTTCGAGGTGGCCGAGGTCCTCGAGTTGTTCAGCAAGGAAATTGCCCCCCACTACTACAACAGGGCGATTGCCGATGTTCAGCTGCACCTCAAGGAGCGGTTCGAGAGCATCGAAAGCGACCTGTGGGCGCTCGAGAAGAATTAAGGCAGCGGCCAGCTTCCAGGCTGCAAGCTGCAAGAAATACCAATGCGTGCCTGCTTGCAGCTAACAGCTTGCAGCTTGCAGCTCTTTTGACGAAGGAAAAAGCATGCTGATCATTCCCGCAATCGACCTCAAAGACGGCGCCTGCGTGCGCCTGCGCCAGGGTCGCATGGAAGACTCCACCGTATTCTCCGACGACCCGGTGAGCATGGCCGCCAAATGGGTCGAGGGTGGCTGCCGCCGCCTGCACCTGGTTGACCTCAACGGTGCCTTCGAGGGCCAGCCGGTCAACGGTGAAGTGGTTACCGCCATCGCCAAGCGCTACCCGACCCTGCCGATCCAGATCGGCGGTGGCATCCGTTCGCTGGAAACCATCGAGCACTACGTCAAGGCTGGCGTCAGCTACGTGATCATCGGCACCAAGGCGGTGAAGGAGCCGGAGTTCGTCGCCGAGGCCTGCCGCGCCTTCCCGGGCAAGGTCATCGTCGGCCTGGACGCCAAGGACGGTTTCGTCGCCACCGATGGCTGGGCCGAAGTCAGCTCGGTACAGGTCATCGACCTGGCCAAGCGTTTCGAGGCCGATGGCGTCTCGGCGATCGTCTACACCGACATCGCCAAGGACGGCATGATGCAGGGCTGCAACGTGCCCTTCACCAAGGCCCTGGCCGAAGCCACCTCGATCCCGGTGATCGCCTCCGGCGGCATCCATAACCTGGGTGACATCCAGGCCCTGCTGGACGCCAAGGCTCCCGGCATCATCGGTGCCATCACCGGCCGGGCGATCTACGAGGGCACGCTGGATGTGGCAGAGGCTCAGGCGTTCTGCGACAGCTACAAGCCGTAAGCTGCAAGCTGCAAGTTGAAAGCGCGGCCTCGGCCTGCTCTTACTTGCAGCTTGAAGCTTGAAGCTTCTTAATCGGAGATCAAGTCTATGGCGCTAGCCAAGCGCATCATCCCTTGCCTGGACGTGGACAACGGCCGGGTAGTGAAGGGCGTCAAGTTCGAGAACATCCGCGATGCCGGCGACCCGGTGGAGATCGCCCGGCGCTACGATGAACAGGGTGCCGACGAGATCACTTTCCTGGACATCACCGCCAGCGTCGATGGCCGTGATACCACCTTGCATACCGTCGAGCGCATGGCCAGCCAGGTGTTCATCCCGCTGACCGTGGGTGGTGGCGTGCGTACCGTGCAAGACATCCGCAACCTGCTCAATGCCGGTGCGGACAAGGTCTCGATCAACACCGCCGCGGTGTTCAACCCGGAGTTCGTCGGCGAGGCCGCACAGCACTTCGGTTCCCAGTGCATCGTGGTCGCCATCGATGCCAAGAAGGTTTCCGGCCCGGGCGAAGAACCGCGCTGGGAAATCTTCACCCATGGCGGGCGCAAGCCCACCGGGCTGGACGCGGTGGAGTGGGCGAAGAAGATGGAGGGCCTGGGGGCCGGCGAGATCCTGCTGACCAGCATGGACCAGGACGGCATGAAGAACGGCTTCGACCTGGGCGTCACCCGAGCCATCAGCGATGCCCTGGGTATCCCGGTGATCGCCTCCGGCGGTGTCGGCAACCTGCAGCATTTGGCCGATGGCATCATCGAGGGCCACGCCAGCGCCGTGCTGGCGGCCAGCATCTTCCACTTCGGCGAGTACACCGTTCCCGAGGCCAAGGCCTACATGGCCCAGCGCGGGATCGTGGTGCGATAGCCACTGGACAGCATGGCGGGCTCGCGGCACTCTTGAGTTCGCCATGGTTCCCGGTAACCCGTCATGCTCAAACGTCTTCTTGTGGTTGTCGCCAGCGCCGGTTTTCTGCTTGGTGGCCTCGCCCGCGCCGCCGAACCCGCCGACACCTCCCTGGTGTTGCTGACGGAAAACTTCCCTCCCTACAACATGGCCATCAACGGCAAGAACTTCGCCCAGGGCGAGAATATCAACGGTATCGCCGTGGATATCGTCCGTGAGATGTGCAGGCGCGCCGGCATCAACTACAGCCTGACCCTGCGCTTTCCCTGGGAACGCATCTACAAGATGGCCCTGGAGCAGCCGGGTTATGGCGTGTTCGTCACGGCCCGGCTGCCGGACCGCGAGCCGTTGTTCAAGTGGGTCGGCCCCATCGGCCCGGACGACTGGATCATGCTGGCCAAGGCCGGCAGCAAGATCACCCTCGAATCCCTGGAGCAGGCGCGCAAGTACAAGATCGGCGCCTACAAGGGCGATGCCATCGCCGAGACCCTGGCCAAGCAGGGCCTGGCCCCGCAAGTGGTACTGCGTGACCAGGACAACGCCAGGAAGCTGGTGGCGGGGCAGATCGATCTCTGGGCCACCGGTGATCCCGCCGGGCGCTACCTGGCCAAGCAGGAAGGCATCACCGGCCTCAAGACGGTGCTGCGCTTCAACAGCGCCGAGCTGTACCTGGCCTTGAACAAGGACGTATCCGACGAGGTGGTAGCCAAGCTCCAGGCTGCCCTGGACGAGATGCGCAAGGAAGGCCTGGTGGAAGAGATCATGGGCCGCTACCTGTAGAGGGGCAGCCGCAAGCTGCAAGCTTGGAGCTGCAAGTGGCTTGAGGCTTGCAGCTGCTTCAGCGGTACACCCCATCCTTGCCATGCCCACTCATGGCCTGGTTGCTGCGCAGGCTGATCATCGACTTGATATCGATCCACTCGATGCCCTGGGCCTTGAGCTTGGGCAGTTCGCGCTCCAGCACCGCCAGGGTCTGCGGATACGGGTGGCCGATCATCACCGCCGAGCCCTGCTTGTGTGCCAGCTTGATTGCCGTCTGCAACTGCTGGGCAATCGCCGGCTCGGTACGTTCATCGTCGAGGAACACATCCCGGGAAACGCTGGCCAGGCCGATCTTCTGCGCCTCGGCGGCGGCCACGGTCTGGGCGCTGGTGCGGCTGTCGACGAAGAACTTGTTGCGCCGTTGCAGCTCGCCCATGAGCCAGGCCATGGCCGGTCGCTGGGATGTCATGCGGCTGCCCATGTGGTTGTTGATACCACTGGTGTAGGGCACTGCCTGGAACGCCGCTTCCAGGCGCTTCTGCAGTTCTTCCTGCGGCAGCTCCGGGTGCCAGGCGAAGGGCCCGGTGGCCGGGTCCATGGGCATGTGCAGGATGACGATCTTGCCCGCGCGGTGGGCTTGCCGGGCGAATTCGGCGGCGTGGGGCGTATCGGGCATGATCGCCGTGGTCACCGGGCCGGGCAGTCCCAGCACGCGGCGATCGCGGGGCAGGTTCTGGCCCAGGTCGTCGATGATCAGGCTCAGGTAGGCCTTGGGCGCCTGTGGGGCGGCGGCCTGGGCCGGGAGGCAGCAGAGCAGGGCCAGCAGCAGGCCGCCGAGCAGCCTGGAGAGCGGCTGGCGGCTGTGCGTCGAAGGAAAGTGCAGCATGGGAATCAGCAATGGCCTTGGCAGTGGGACGCCCTGGCGGACGCTTCGCCGGCTAGCCGGCTCCCTGCTTGGGAGTCGGCCGGCCGGCGAGGGTTCAATCATTTTCCGCGGGTGATGCTCAAGCCCTTGAGCAGGCTCAGGGCCTGGGCCAGCTGATAGTCGTCGTCCTGCGGCATCGGCTTGACCTTGCCGTTCGAGCCGCTTGGCTTGTCGGCGCCGCCGTTGCCGTTGCCCAGGTGGCCCTGGAGGTCGGCTTCCTTGAAGTACTCGCCGTCCTGGGACTCGCTGGTGATCTTGGCGCGTCGCACCTCGATGTCCGGGACGATGCCCTGGGCCTGGATCGAGCGGCCATTGGGGGTGAAGTACAGCGCGGTGGTGATCTTCAGGGCGCGATCGTTGTTCAGCGGCAGCACGGTCTGTACCGAGCCCTTGCCGAAGCTGGTGGTGCCCATCAGCACGGCGCGCTTCTGGTCTTGCAGGGCGCCGGCGACGATCTCCGAGGCCGAGGCGCTGCCGCCGTTGATCAGTACCACCATGGGCACGGCTTCGCTCTCGTCCTTGCCGGTGGCGGAGAAGCGCAGCTCGGAATTGGCGATCCGACCCTTGGTGTAGACGATCAGGCCCTTGGTGATGAAGTGGTCGACCACTTCCACCGCCGCCTGCAGCACGCCGCCCGGGTTGTTGCGCAGGTCGAGGATGATGCCGTTGAGCTTCTTGCCGTTGTCCTTGCGCAGCTTGGCCAGGGCCTTGGAGACTTCCTCGCCGGTCTTGACCTGGAACTGGGTGATGCGGATGTAGCCATAGCCGGACTCCAGCAACTGGCTCTTCACGCTCTTGACCTGGATGGTGGCGCGGGCCAGGGTCACGTCGAATGGCGTGCCACCGTCGCGGACCAGGGTCAGGGTGATCTTCTGGCCGATCTTGCCGCGCATCTTGTCCACGGCCTCGGTCATGGTCTGGCCGCGGGTCGGCTGGCCGTTGATCTTGACGATCAGGTCACCGGCCTGGATTCCGGCCTTGGAGGCCGGGGTATCGTCGATCGGCGACACCACCTTGATGAAGCCGTCTTCGGCGCCGACTTCGATGCCCAGGCCGCCGAATTCGCCGCTGGTGCTTTCCTGCAGTTCGGCGAAGTCTTCCGGCCCCAGGTAGGACGAGTGCGGGTCGAGGTTGCTGAGCATGCCCTTGATGGCGTTTTCCAGCAGGGTCTTGTCATCGACAGGTTCGACATACGCGGCCTTGATGCGGTCCATCACCTCGGCGAAGGTGCGCAGCTCTTCCAGCGGCAAGGGCGCCTTGGTGGTCGCGGCGCTGGTCGCCTGGGCGGTTTCGGCGGCGAACGCCAGGGGCGCGCCGATCACCAGGGCGATCGTCAGGGCCAGCGAGGTAAGGCGGGACAAATGCAGCATGTCGAACGAACTCCTAATTTAGATGCAGCGCTTATCCTTGCGCGTGGCACCACTGTGCCGGGTCGCTGGGGCGGCCCTGCTGACGAATTGCAAAGTACAGCGCAGGAGTGTCCTGTCCGCCACTATTACCCACTGTGGAGATGGACTCTCCGGCCTTGACCACGTCGCCAGCTTCCTTGAGCAGCGTCTGGTTGTGTCCGTAGAGGCTCAGGTAGCCGTTGCCGTGGTCGAGGATCACCAGCAGCCCGGCACCGCGCAGCCAGTCGGCGAATACCACCCGGCCCCCATGCACGGCATGGACCTGGCTGCCGGCGGCAGCGCTGATCATCACCCCGTCCCACTTGGAGCGGGCATCGTCGCCACGAGTTTCACCAAAGCGTGCCAGCAATCGACCATCGACTGGCCATGGAAGTTTGCCCCGTGCCGAAGCGAATGCCCCGCCATAGGACGGCCCACCGCTGGAAACCAGTGCCCCTGGGGTGGAGTGGACCGGCTTGCGCGGCGCATCGCTGGTGTCGGCCTGGGCTTCACGCAAGCGCTTTTTTTCGGCTTCCTGCTGGGCGATCAGCGCTTTCTGGCGCGCCTCTTCCGCCTCGCGAGCCTGGCGTGCCAGGGTTTCCTCGATGGTCTTGAGAACCTTGCCCAGATCGGCCTGGTCCTGTTCGCGCTGCTGCAGCTTCTGGTCCCGGGCCTTGACGTCGTCGTTGAGCTTGGCCAGGGCCAGCTGGCGCTCCTTGCGGACCTTGGCCAGTTCTTCGCGCTGGGTATCGAGGCTGCTTTTCTGCACCAGCAACTGGGCCTGCTGCAGGGAAATTTCCTTTTCCACGTTGGCCAGCTGGCGCAGGGTCTCGTTGAAGTTCTTCAACTGCTCCAGGCGGGCTTGGCTCAGGTAGTCGTAATAGGTGAGGGTACGGGCGAATTTTTCCGGATTCTGCTGGTTCAGCAGCAGCTTGAGGTATTCCTGGCGCCCGTTCTGGTAGGCCGCGCGGGCCTGGATGGCGATCAGTCGCTGCTGTTCAGTGCGCGCGCTCTGGAGTTTTTTTTTCTCCTCATCGAGTCGCTGCAGCTCGGATTCGCTTTTCTTCAGCTCTTTCTGCAGGGCCTCGACCTGCTTCTCCAGCTTGCCCATCTCGGTCTCGGTACCGCGCAGCTCCTTCTGTACTCCGGACTTTTCTTCCTGCAGCTTGCCCAGCAGTTTCTTCAGCTCGGCAATGTCCTGACGCGTGGCGTCCAACTGTTGTTGGGTTTGCGCGCGCTCATCGGCGAAAGCCGGTTGGAGCAGGCAGGTCAGGGCAAGGGCAATCAAGGCGCGAAGCATAGAGGCGGGCGACACCAGGGAAAGGGACGGCCTAGTATGCCCGCCCATCGCCGCAAAAAAAACGCCTCAAAGCCAACTGCTTTGAGGCGTTCGTCATAAAAGGCCGTTTGCGGCCAATTATTGGGCCATTTGCTATCAGACCAGGATCGATTTACCGGTCATTTCCGCAGGTTGCGGCAGGCCCAGCAGCTTGAGCATGGTTGGCGCCACATCCGCCAGGACACCGCCTTCACGGACCTTCAGCGGCCGCTTGCCGACATAGATGAAGGGCACCGGCTCGGTGGTGTGGGCGGTGTGGGCCTGGCCGGTGGTTTCATCGGACATCTGCTCGACGTTGCCGTGGTCGGCGGTGATCAGCGCTTCGCCACCGACCTTCTCCAGGGCGTCGACGATGCGCCCGACGCACAGGTCCAGGCACTCGACGGCTTTCACTGCGGCGTCGAACACACCGCTATGGCCGACCATGTCGCCGTTGGCGTAGTTGACGATGATCACGTCATAGCGCTGGTGCTCAATGGCGTCGACGATCTTGTCGGTGACTTCCGGGGCGCTCATTTCCGGCTGCAGGTCGTAGGTGGCGACCTTCGGCGACGGGATCAGGATGCGTTCCTCACCCGGGAACGGCTCTTCGCGGCCGCCGGAGAAGAAGAAGGTCACGTGGGCGTACTTCTCGGTCTCGGCGATGCGCAGCTGGGTCTTGCCGTTCTTGGCCAGGTAGTCGCCCAGCACGTTTTCCAGGCTGCTGGGGGCGAAGGCCGCCGGGGCCGGGATGCTCGCCGCGTATTGGGTGAGCATGACGAAACCGGCCAGTTTCGGCTGGCGCGCACGCTCGAACTCCTGGAAGTCGTCCTCGACGAAGACCCGGCTCAGCTCGCGGGCCCGATCGGCGCGGAAGTTCATGAACACCACGGCATCGCCGTCCTCGACCTTGACCGGCTCGCCGATGGTGGTGGCCTTGACGAATTCGTCGCTCTCATCGCGCGCGTAGGCCGCTTGCAGGCCTTCCTGGGCGCTGGCGGCGCTGAACTGGCCCTGGCCCTCGACGATCAGGTTGTAGGCCTGGGCCACGCGGTCCCAGCGGTTGTCGCGGTCCATGGCGAAGTAGCGGCCGATCAGGCTGGCGATACGGCCCTTGCCCAGGGTCTTGAAGGTTTCGTCCAGCAGTTCGATGGACGACTGGGCGCTCTTGGGCGGGGTGTCGCGACCGTCGAGGAAGGCGTGCAGGTAGATTTTCTCGGCGCCACGCTTGAAGGCCAGCTCGGCCATGGCCACCAGGTGGTCCTGGTGGCTGTGCACGCCGCCGTCCGACAGCAGGCCGAGGATATGGACCGCCTTGCCGGCAGCCACGGCCTTGTCCACGGCGGCGCAGATGGTCGGATTCTCGAAGAATTCGCCGTCGCGGATGGCCTTGGTCACCCGGGTGAAGTCCTGGTACACCACGCGGCCGGCCCCGAGGTTCATGTGGCCGACCTCGGAGTTGCCCATCTGGCCGTCCGGCAGGCCGACATCCATGCCCGAACCCGAGATCAGGCCGTTGGGCACGCTGGCGCACAGGCGATCCAGGACAGGCTTGTTGGCGGCATAGACGGCGTTGGATTCGTGGCTCTCGCTGTGACCGAAGCCATCCAGAATCATCAGGACCAAAGGTTTAGGCGTGGTAGTCATGGCGTCCACTCGTGGCTGGAATAGGAGGTGTTGAAAAAGGGAGTGGCAGTTTAAAGGCAAGTTCCATCGGCGTCACCGCCGGGCGGGGTTTGGCCGGCCTTGAGGGCTGTGTATACTGGCCGGCATTTTCACGCCCTGGAACCTCCTTAGATGGTTGCTCACCTGATTCAATTCGCTACTGAACACTACTTGCTCGTCGGCGCCTTCGTCATTCTCCTGGCCCTGCTGATCGCTCACGAACTGAGCCGCGGTGGTCGCAGCCTCAGCACCGGTGAGCTGACTGCGCTGGTCAATAGCGAGCAGGGCGTGGTGATCGATATCCGTCCATCCAAGGAATACGCCGCGGGCCATATCGTCGGCGCGCTGAACATTCCCCAGGACAAGCTCACCGCTCGCATCGGCGAGCTGGAGAAGCACAAGGCCAAGACCATCATCCTGGTGGATGCCCAGGGCCAGCACGCCGGCACCCACGCCCGCGAGCTGATGAAGTCTGGCTTCACCGCGGCCAAGCTGTCCGGCGGTGTCGCCAGCTGGAAGGCCGATAACCTGCCATTGGTGAAGTAATGTCCCAGGTCATCGTCTACTCCAGTGATTACTGCCCTTATTGCTCGCGGGCCAAGCATCTGCTCGCAAGCAAAGGCGTAGCCTTCGAAGAGATCAAGGTCGATGGCAAGCCGCAGGTGCGCGCCGAAATGACCCAGAAGGCCGGGCGTACGTCCGTGCCACAGATCTGGATCGGCGCCACCCACGTAGGTGGTTGTGATGATTTGTTTGCCCTGGAGCGCGCCGGCAAACTCGACGCGCTGCTGGCAGCCTGAAACTTCCCTTATAGACCCCGAGATCAAGAAGGATCTGAGATGACTGACCAACAGAACACTGCTGCTGCCGAAGACGAAAGCGCACCGCAATTCTCCCTGCAGCGCATCTACGTGCGTGACCTGTCCTTCGAAGCGCCGAAAAGCCCGGCGATCTTCCGTCAGCAGTGGGAGCCCAGCGTCTCCCTGGACCTGAACACTCGCCAGAAAGCCCTGGAAACCGACTTCCACGAAGTGGTGCTGACCTTGTCCGTGACCGTGAAGAACGGCGACGAAGTGGCCTTCATCGCTGAAGTGCAGCAGGCCGGTATCTTCCTGATCAAGAACCTGGACGAGGCTTCCATGAGCCACACCCTGGGTGCCTTCTGCCCGAACATCCTGTTCCCGTACGCTCGCGAAGCGCTGGACAGCCTGGTGACCCGTGGTTCGTTCCCGGCCCTGATGCTGGCTCCGGTGAACTTCGACGCGCTGTATGCCCAAGAGCTGCAACGCGTGCAGGCCGGCGAGAACACCGTTCAATAAGAGCTTCGCCCAGCCATGAAAAAAGCGCCTTTGACGGCGCTTTTTTCATGGCTGGGCGAAACCTCCAGGTAGGAGCGAGGCTTGTCCGCGACAAGGGCGACGCGAAATGCCTGAGCACCGCGTTACCATTCATCGCGGGCACGCTTGGCTCCGGCACGAGCAGGCGCTTATTTGAAGCCCAGTTGGCGCCAGCCTTCATAGACCGCCACCGCCACGGTGTTGGACAGGTTCAGGCTGCGGCAGCCTTCGCGCATGGGCAGGCGCAGGCGCTGTTCGCCGGGCAGGGCGTCCAGCACTTCGGCCGGCAAGCCACGGCTTTCCGGGCCGAACAAGAAGGCGTCGCCTTCCTGGAAGCTGGCGTCGTGGAAAGGCCGCGAGCCCTTGGTAGTGAAGGCGAACAGGCGCGGGTGGCCGAGGCTCTGCAGGCAGCTGGCGAGGTCGGGGTGGCGTTGCAGGGTGGCGTATTCGTGATAGTCGAGGCCGGCGCGACGCAGGCGCTTGTCGTCCATTTCGAAACCCAGCGGCTCGATCAAGTGCAGGTGGCAGCCGCTGTTGGCACATAGCCTGATAACGTTGCCGGTATTCGGCGGAATTTCTGGTTGGAAGAGGATGACGTGAAACATGCACGGCTCCGAAGAGAAAGACAGGCAGCATTCTACGCCTGAAGAAGACCCGCGGCCGAAGCTAATGCTGCGGGTGTTCGGCTCCCTGGCCATAGTCGGGTTGATGGTTGGCTTGATGATCGGGCGCCTGACCCAGACCGAGCCGGTGCAGTTGCTCAAGGTCGAAGGCGTGGCCGAGGGCCTGGTGGTGTGGTTCGACCGTGAGCCCAAGGTCCATGGCGAGCATATCGAGGGGGCGGTGGCGCTGCTGTTCGATGCCACGGGCCAGGCACAACAGGGTCAATTGCAAGTCAACCAGCGGACCGCGAACTGGCGGATACGCCTGGCGGGCCAGGGCTTGTTGCTGAACCTGGTGGCTGCTCGCCCGCTGCGGGGCGAATGGAGCGCAAGCGAGGTGGACGGGCGTTGGCGCCTGGAAGTCCGCCTGCGCGAGCAATAAAAGAGGGAAACCCCGGCCTGCCTGTACCAAGGCCCCCAAAAGGGAAGGGCTGGTCGTTTTGTCGGCGACGAGCCCTGGTGTAAAGAAGGGGATTCCCGGCCTGCCTGTACCAGGGTCCCCAAAACTCTGGCCTGCTCGCTTGGCGCGGGCGGACCGGGTGTTAAAGAGGGGAGTCCTGGCCTGCCTGTACCAAGGTCCCCGAAACGGGTGAGCGGTGGTGCTCGTGATCTTGTTATTGCAGGGGGCGTGCCAATTCGGGATTAAACGGTTCAGTTAATTGCAGGCTCAAGCTGAGGGCCCCGTTTCTCGGGGCTTTCGCCGTTTTGTTGAGTTTTTTTTGCCTGGCCTGGTGCGGCCGTTCGCAAGCAGATCCTGCGTCTGGCTGAGCCTTTTGCTGGTGCAGGCTCACCATTTCGGTGCACGAAAAGCATCGCGGGCAAGCCTCGCGCCTACGCAACACAAGATCCGTAGGGGCAAGGCTTGCCCGCGATAGAGGTTACAGAACGGCAGCTCAAGCCTCGTCGCTGTCCTCCTCGTCGCCACCGTCGACCTTCATGCCCAGTTCCTTGATCTTGCGGGTCAGGGTATTGCGCCCCCAGCCCAGCAGGACTGCGGCGTCGCGGCGCCGGCCCGCGGTGTGCTTGAGGGCGGTCTCGATCATGATCCGCTCGAAGCTCGGTACCGCGCTGTCCAGCAGGTTGGACTGGCCGCGGGCCAGGGCCTGGTCGGCCCACTGGCGCAATGCCTGCTCCCAGTTGGTCACCGGCGCCGAGTCCTGGGGCAGGCTCAGCAGTTCCGGTGGCAGGTCGCCGATATGCACCTCACGCCCGGAAGCCATCACGGTGATCCAGCGGCAGGTGTTCTCCAGCTGGCGCACGTTGCCCGGCCAGGGCAGGTTCTTCAGGTATTCCTCGGTCTCGTGCTTGAGCAGCTTGGGTTCCACCGCCAGCTCCTGGGCCGCGCGGCCGAGGAAGTGCTTGGCCAGGGTCGGGATGTCCTCGCGACGATCCGACAGGCGGGGAATGTGGATGCGGATCACGTTGAGGCGGTGGAACAGGTCTTCGCGAAACTTGCCGGCATGGACCAGGGTTTCCAGGTTCTGGTGGGTGGCGGCGATGATCCGCACGTCGACCTTGACCGGGGTATGGCCTCCGACCCGGTAGAACTCGCCATCGGCCAGCACCCGCAGCAGCCGGGTCTGGGTGTCGGCCGGCATGTCGCCGATCTCGTCCAGGAACAGGGTGCCGCCGTCGGCCTGCTCGAAGCGCCCGCGCCGCAGGTTGGCCGCGCCGGTGAACGCGCCTTTTTCATGGCCGAACAGCTCGGACTCCATCAGGTCCTTGGGGATGGCCGCCATGTTCAAGGCGATGAACGGCGAACTCGCCCGGGGGCTGTGGCGATGCAGGGCATGGGCCACCAGTTCCTTGCCGGTGCCGGATTCGCCATTGATCAGCACGGTGATGTTGGAGTGGCTCAGCCGGCCGATGGCGCGGAATACCTCCTGCATCGCCGGCGCCTCGCCGATGATCTCCGGGGTGCGGGCCAGGCTCGGGGCCACTTCCAGGCCTTGCTGTTCCTGGGCGTGCTGGTTGGCGCGCTTGACCAGGGACACCGCCTCGTCGACGTCGAATGGCTTGGGCAGGTACTCGAAGGCGCCGCCCTGGTAGGAGGCGACGGCGCTGTCCAGGTCGGAGTGGGCGGTCATGATGATCACCGGCAGGCGCGGGTGCTGCTCGCGAATCCGTGCCAGCAGGTCGAGGCCGCTGGCCCCGGGCATGCGGATGTCGGAGATGATCACGTCCGGGGTCTGGCGTGCCAGGCGGCTCATCACCCCGTCGGCGCTGTCGAAGCTCTGGGTGGTCATCCCTTCCTGCTGCAAGGCTTTTTCCAGGACCCAGCGGATTGAACGGTCGTCATCGACGATCCACACGGTTTCACTTCGGCTCATGTCGATGGGGCTCCTTGTTCCAGTGGCAGAAAGATCGAGAACGTGGTGTGGCCTGGGTGGCTGTCGCACTCGATCAAGCCCTGGTGCTGGCTGATGATGTTCTGGGTGATGGCCAGGCCCAGCCCGGTACCATCCGGACGGCCGCTGACCATGGGGAAGAAGAGGGTGTCCTGCAGTTCGGCGGGAATCCCCGGGCCGTTGTCGATGATCTCGATCTTGGTCACCAGGCGGTGGCGTACGTGGCCGATTGTGAACTGGCGCATGGTGCGGCTGCGCAAGGTGATGCGGCCCAGGCGCAATTCGTTCTGGGTGCTGATGGCCTGCATGGCGTTGCGCACGATGTTCAGGACTGCCTGGATCATCTGCTCGCGGTCGACCAGCACGTCGGGAATGCTCGGGTCGTAGTCCCGGACCAGGGTGATGCAGCCCTGGCTCTCGGCCTCCACCAGGCTGCAGACCCGCTCCAGCACCTCGTGGATATTGGTCGGCGCCAGGACCGGCAGCTTGTTCGAGCCGAGCATGCGGTCCACCAGGTTCCGCAGGCGATCGGCCTCTTCGATGATGACGTTGGTGTAATCCCTGAGGCCTTCTTCAGGCAGCTGGCGGGCCAGCAACTGGGCTGCGCCACGGATTCCCCCCAGGGGATTCTTGATTTCGTGGGCCAGGCCGCGCACCAGCATCTTGCTGGTTTCCTGCTTGGACAGCTGGGCCTCTTCCTTGGTGATGCGCAGCAAGCGATCCCGGGGATGGACTTCCAGCAGCAGCAAGGTGTCGCCGTTGCTGAGGATCGGCGTCACTGCATAGTCCACGGTCAGGGTCTGGCCGGTCAGGGCGGTGAGCATCGCCTCGCGCTTGGTGAAGGGGTGGGCCTGCTCCACCGCCTGGCGCAGGGAGCTCAAGGCTTCGGCCGACTCGGTGAATAGCTCGCTGATGAACTGCCCATGGCTGCGCTGGCCGCTGATGGCCAGGAGCATTTCCGCCGCCGGGTTCATGTACTCAAGGCGCAGGTCGGCGTTGAGCAGGATGGTGGCGGTGGTCAGGTTGTCCAGTAACAGGCGATGCAGTGGGTCGCTGATGGTCATTCGGACCTCTTTTGGAGCAGGGCGATCTGCGGCCGGTCGCGGATCGTGCACGGGTTGAAGCACTGTCATGGGGAAAATGCAAAAACCAAACCAAGGCTCCGAAAAGAAGCGTCCGAGCCCCTGAAGCAGGCGTTTGAACGACGCTTGCCTGGCGGGCTGCCAGCCCTGGCGAAGGTTTTCGACCCAAAATGGGTGGCCGATGAGCCATGGGTGCAAGGTTGTGCACCAATATAGTGCATGATCTGCCTCCGTGCATGATCCTTCGGCTGGATGGTGAATCGACGCCCGTTTTTCAGCGGCAACCATCCGGGCGCGGGTTTAGAGTGCCGGACCCGATGCTCGAAGAACCAGGATGCACCATGGACCACGCCCCCCTGCTGTTTCGCCTCCCTGACGACGACACCCTGTACCAGGCACTGCTGGATCGCGATCCGGCCTATGAAGGTTTTGCCTATGTCGGGGTGAAAAGCACCGGAGTGTTCTGCCGCCTGACCTGTGCCGCCCGCAAGCCCAAGCGCCATAACACGGTGTTCTTCGGCTCGATCAAGGGGTGTGTCGAAGCGGGTTTTCGCCCCTGCTTGCGTTGCCGCCCACTGGCCGAGGCGGGAGTCCAGGAGCCCTGGGTCAAGGTCTTGCTCGAGCAACTGCACGCGGATGCCGAGCGCCGCTGGTACGAGGATGACCTGGTGCGCCTGGGTTTGGACCCGTCCACCGTGCGGCGTGCCTTCAAGCGCTACTTCGGCGTGACCTTCCTGGAGATGGCCCGCTTGCGGCGCATGGGCCGGGGCATGCAGCAACTGGCATCGGGCGAGCCGGTGATCGAGGCCCAGATCAGTGCCGGCTTCGACTCCGACAGCGGCTTTCGCAAGGCCTTCGGCTGGTCGGCCAGCCACCCTCGAACTTGCGGGGGCGCGAGCTGCTCAAGGCGGATTGGTTGCAGACCCCCATCGGCGTGATGCTGGCCGTGGCCGATGCCCAGGTCCTGCATCTGCTGGAGTTCTTCGACCGCCCGGCCCTGGCGGGGGAGCTGCGCAAGTTGCAGGACAGCAGTGGTTCGAGCATCGGCTTCGGGCGTTTTGCCCCCATCGACCAGATCGAGGCCGAACTGCGCCGTTATTTCGCCGGTGAGCCGGTGTCTTTCCAGACACCATTGGCGATGCAGGCCTCGGCCTTCACCCGTACGGTATGGCAGGCGCTGCGGGCCATTCCCCTGGGCAGCACCTGCAGTTACGCCGGGTTGGCGCGGGATATCGGCTCGCCGACGGCGGTGCGCGCCGTGGCCCGGGCCAATGGCGCCAACCAGATCGCCATCGTCATCGCCTGCCATCGGGTGATCGGCGCCGATGGCTCGCTCACCGGTTATGGCGGTGGCCTATGGCGCAAACGCTGGCTGCTGGAGCATGAGCGACGCATGCACCTGGCCGGACGGGAACAACCGGTGCAGGCCAAGGAGTCGTTCAGCGGTGGGCGCGCAGCAGGAAGAAACTGATTTCCGCGCTTTGCTGCAGGACTTGCTCGCCCTCAAGGACTTGCACCGCCAGGCGATGAAGGCCGCGGTCGAGGTTCGACAAATGCAACTGCGGGCCACGGCCAGGGGCGCCGTGGGGTTCGCCATCCAGCAGCAGGCGCAGGCGATGGGACGGCTTTAGCGGCGGGTGCAGGTCTACCTGGACGCTGAAGCTGCCGTTGTTGGCCCGCAGCGCGCCCTGCTCCGGCACTCCGTTGAGCTGCAGGCGGCGGTAGGCCTGCCTTTGGCTGGTCTGGCAGGCGGCCGGTGCCCTGTTCGAAGGCGGCCAGTCGCTGGGTCCTCGGTCGCTGCCGGTGCAATGGCCGGCGGTGGGGTGATAGGGGGCCGCATCAACCGGCAGCAGGGTTATCCACAGCAGCCATAAAGCAGCGATACGCATGGTCCGGATCCTCCTGGTGAGCCCTCAGCATAGGGGCGCACCGGGCAGGGGCGGGCGTGGTTAACCTTTGAATACACATAATTCGGCGGTGGCCCGGATCATCGCCAGCTGGCGCAGCAGTTCGCCGGCGCTGGCCTGGTTGGCCCGGGCCAGCCACTGCGGGCAGTGCGGGTCGCTGCGCCGGGGAGCGAAGCTGGCCAGTTGTTGCAGCAGGCGCTTTTGCAACTGGTCCAGTTGCGGGCGGATCTGTCCGGCCAGGTCCTGGCGGGGAGTGTCCGGAGCCCGGCCTTGCAGGTTCCAGGCCGAGAGCCTGGCGTATTGCACCAGCTTGTTGGCCTCGATCTGCGCGGCGAAGAACTGCTCCACCATGGCTTCATCCAGGCCATGGCTGGCTGCCTGGGCCGTGGCTGCGGCGATCACCTGTTGCTCCCGGGGCCGGTCTTCCACGGCCTTGTGGCTGTCCCATTTGCTCAAGGCCACCTGCTCGGCGAGTGTCAGGCGTTCAGCGATGCTGCCCAGTAGTGGGGCGAGGCTGGCCGGGGTGTCATCGGCCCGGGCCAGGCTGGCGGACAGGGCGCAGGCCAGGGCGAGAAACAGGCTCAGGGAAGATTTCATCGGCGGGCTTCCGGGTGGGTAATGGGCTGGCCATGATGCCTGCAAGCTGGCGGGACGCCCACGGAAAATCCCCGGGGCGTTTGTGCCGGGAATGAAAAAGGCCTCCCGAAGGAGGCCTTTCGATCACGCCGCTTGCGCGAGCGCTACCGGATCAGCAGCTGTAGTACAGCTCGTATTCCAGTGGGTGCACGAAGGTGCGGACCTTGATCTCTTCTTCGCTTTTCAGGGCGATGTAGGCGTCGATGAAGTCGTCGCTGAAAACGCCGCCTTTGGTCAGGAACGCACGGCCCTTGTCCAGCTCTTCCAGGGCTTCCTTCAGGCTGCCGCAAACTTGCGGGATCTCTTTGGCCTCTTCAGGCGGCAGGTCGTACAGGTTCTTGTCCGCGGCATCGCCTGGGTGGATCTTGTTCTGGATACCGTCCAGGCCGGCCATCAGCAGTGCGGCGAAGCACAGGTACGGGTTGGCGGCCGGGTCCGGGAAGCGTGCTTCGATACGGCGGGCTTTGGGGCTCGACACGTAAGGGATGCGGATCGAAGCGGAGCGGTTACGGGCCGAGTAGGCCAGCATCACTGGAGCTTCGAAGCCTGGCACCAGGCGCTTGTAGGAGTTGGTGGCCGGGTTGGTGAAGCCGTTCAGGGCCTTGCCGTGCTTGATGATGCCGCCAATGAAGTACAGGGCGGTATCGGACAGGCCGGCATAACCTTCACCTGCGAAGGTGTTCTTGCCGTCTTTCCAGATCGACATGTGTACGTGCATGCCCGAGCCGTTGTCGCCGTACAGCGGTTTTGGCATGAAGGTGGCGGTGCGGCCATAGGCGTCGGCCACGTTGTGCACCACGTACTTCAGGGTCTGGGTTTCGTCGGCCTTCTTCACCAGGGTGTTGAACTTGACGCCGATTTCGTTCTGGCCGGCAGTCGCCACTTCGTGGTGGTGGACTTCGACGGTCAGGCCCATTTCTTCCAGTGCGTTGCACATGGAGGTACGGATTTCGTGGTCATGGTCGAACGGTGGCACGGGGAAGTAGCCGCCCTTGATGCCTGGACGGTGGCCCTTGTTGCCGCCTTCCACGTCCTGGTCGGACATCCACGAGCCTTGCTCGGAGTAGATCTTGAACATCGAGCCGGAGATGTCGGACTTGAACTTCACCTGGTCGAAGATGAAGAACTCAGGCTCTGGACCTGCGAATACGGTGTCGCCGATACCGGTGGCCTTCAGGTGCTCTTCGGCGCGCTTGGCGATCGCCCTTGGGTCACGGTCGTAGCCCTGCATGCTCGAAGGCTCGATGATGTCGCACACCAGGATCAGGGTCGGCTCTTCGGTGAACGGGTCGAGCACGGCGGTCTCGTCGTCCGGCATCAGGATCATGTCGGAGGCTTCGATGCCTTTCCAGCCAGCGATGGAGGAACCATCGAACATCTTGCCCGCTTCGAAGAAGTCCTCATCCAGCGCATCACGAGCCGGCATGGTCACGTGATGTTGAGTGCCCTTGGTGTCCGTGAAGCGCAGATCAATCCACTTGACGTCATGATCTTTGATGAGTTGAACCGACTTCGACATAGTGTCCTCCGGGGTGGCTTCGGGCTTGATGTTGGAGTGCCCTTAGAATGTGGGTGATGCCGGCGCGAATACTCTGCCATGGCAACCTGCCTCACAAGGGAGCAAATTGCATGCCAGTGCCCTGGGATGGGTTTTGTGCTCCAAAACCACGCTTTGTACGACCCATGGCAACGAACGCCGGCTTTTTGCGCACTGCAATGTAGCGCTTATTCGAACGAATGACCCGTTTTGGTGCATTGAAAACCTTCTGCACATTAACTGGTTAAACCTTGAGCAATTTCCGCTATAATCCGCGCCCCCCTTTTTCGGCTGGCCCAGCGCGCGCTGTTTTCATGAAACTAATCGTTAAAGTTTTCCCGGAAATCACCATCAAGAGCCGCCCGGTACGGACGCGTTTCATCCGTCAGCTGGCCAAGAACATCCGTGCCGTGCTCCGCGACCTGGACCCGGCCGTGGTGGTCAATGGTGTGTGGGACAACCTCGAGCTGGAAACCGCCGTCAGCGAGCCCAAGGCCCTGAAGGAGATGACCGAGCGCCTGCGCTGCATGCCCGGCATCGCGCATTTCCTGCAGGTCGATGAATACCCCCTGGGGGATTTCGACGACATCGTCGCCAAGTGCAAGCAGCACTTCGGCCACGCCCTGGAAGGGAAGATCTTCGCCGTGCGCTGCAAGCGGGCGGGCAAGCATGAATTCAGCTCCATGGATGTGGAAAAGTACGTCGGCAGCCAGTTGCGCCGGCAGTGCGGTGCGGCGGGAATTTCCCTGAAAGAGCCGCAAATCGAAGTGCGGATGGAAATTCGCGACCAACGGTTGTTCGTGATCCACAGCCAGCACAACGGCATCGGCGGCTACCCGCTGGGCGCCCTGGAACAGACCCTGGTGCTGATGTCCGGCGGCTTCGACTCCACCGTGGCGGCCTACCAGATCATGCGCCGCGGCCTGATGGGGCACTTCTGCTTCTTCAACCTGGGCGGTCGTGCCCATGAATTGGGCGTGATGGAAGTCGCGCACTATATTTGGAAGAAGTACGGCAGCTCCCAGCGCGTGCTGTTCGTCAGCGTGCCGTTCGAGGAAGTGCTCGGCGAGATCCTCGGCAAGGTCGACGACAGTCATATGGGCGTCATCTTGAAGCGTATGATGTTGCGTGCCGCCTCGAGCATCGCCGAGCGCCTGCACATCGACGCGCTGGTTACCGGCGAGGCGATCTCCCAGGTTTCCAGCCAGACCCTGCCGAACCTGTCGGTGATCGACTGCGTGACCGACAAGCTGGTGCTGCGGCCGCTGATCGCCAGCCACAAGCAGGACATCATCGACCTGGCCAACCAGATCGGCACCGCCGATTTCGCCAGGCACATGCCGGAATACTGCGGGGTCATCTCGGTGAACCCCAAGACCAATGCCAAGCGCCATCGCGTCGAGCATGAAGAGAAAGAATTCGACATGGCCGTGCTCGAGCGAGCGATCGAGCGGGCCAAGCTGGTGCCGATCGATCGCGTGATCGACGAGCTGGGCCAGGACCTCAAGGTCGAGGAAGTCGACGAAGCCCTGGCCGGCCAGATCGTCATCGACATCCGCCATCCGGATGCCCAGGAAGACGATCCGCTGGAACTGCCGGGGATCGAAGTGCAAGCGCTGCCGTTCTATGCGGTGAACGCTCGTTTCAAGGAGCTGGACCCCAACCGCCAGTACCTGCTGTATTGCGACAAAGGCGTCATGAGTCGCCTGCATGCTCACCATCTGCTCAGCGAGGGACATGCCAATGTGCGCGTTTATAGACCGAGCTAAATGCCCGGGGCTGTTCGCCTGTGGCTTGCGTCACCGGCCCCCCGACGCCGCCGTCAAGCTGTAACGGCAAGGCCTGAATCTACTGTCCATCGCTGCCCGCACTGGTCAGCACACCGAATCCTCTGATCGAGATACACAAGTGATCGAAAATCTACGCAACATCGCCATCATCGCCCACGTTGACCATGGTAAGACCACCCTGGTAGACAAACTCCTGCGCCAGTCCGGCACCCTGGAGCGCAACGAGCTCAACGACGAGCGCGTGATGGACTCCAACGACCAGGAAAAAGAGCGCGGCATTACCATCCTGGCCAAAAACACCGCCATCAACTGGAACGGCTACCACATCAACATCGTGGACACCCCCGGCCACGCCGACTTCGGCGGCGAAGTTGAGCGCGTAATGTCCATGGTCGATTCCGTTCTGCTGCTGGTCGACGCTCAAGACGGCCCTATGCCGCAAACCCGTTTCGTGACCAAGAAGGCTTTCGAAGCCGGCCTGCGTCCGATCGTGGTGATCAACAAGGTCGACCGTCCGGGCGCGCGTCCTGACTGGGTTCTGGACCAGATCTTCGACCTGTTCGACAACCTGGGCGCTACCGAAGAACAGCTGGACTTCAAAGTGGTCTACGCCTCGGCCCTGAACGGCATCGCCGGTCTGGACCACACCGACATGGCTGAAGACATGACCCCGCTGTACCAGTCGATCGTCGACAACGTGCCTGCGCCAAGCGTCGACCGTGACGGTCCGTTCCAGATGCAGATCTCTGCCCTGGACTACAACAGCTTCCTGGGTGTGATCGGTGTTGGCCGTATCGCCCGTGGTCGCATCAAGCCGAACACCCCGGTTGTGGCCATCGACACCGAAGGCAAGAAGCGCAACGGCCGTATCCTCAAGCTGATGGGCCACCACGGCCTGCACCGCGTCGACGTCGAAGAAGCCCAGGCTGGCGACATCGTCTGCATCAGCGGTTTCGATGAGCTGTTCATCTCCGACACCCTGTGCGCCCCGGATACGGTCGAAGCGATGAAGCCGCTGACCGTTGACGAGCCAACCGTTTCCATGACCTTCCAGGTCAACGACTCGCCGTTCTGCGGCAAGGAAGGCAAGTTCGTCACCAGCCGTAACATCAAGGACCGTCTGGACAAAGAGCTGCTGTACAACGTTGCCCTGCGCGTCCAGGAAACCGATTCCCCTGACAAGTTCAAGGTATCGGGCCGTGGTGAGCTGCACCTGTCGGTACTGATCGAAACCATGCGTCGCGAAGGCTTCGAGATGGCTGTAGGCCGTCCGGAAGTGATCATCCGCGAAGTGAACGGCACCAAGCAGGAACCGTTCGAAAACGTGACCATCGACATTCCTGAAGAATCCCAGGGCAAGGTCATGGAAGAGATGGGCCTGCGTAAAGGCGACCTGACCAACATGGTGCCGGATGGCAAGGGCCGTGTTCGTCTGGAATACAACATCCCTGCTCGCGGTCTGATCGGTTTCCGTAACCAGTTCCTGACCCTGACCAACGGTGCGGGCATCCTGACTTCGATCTTCGATCGCTACGACACCATGAAGTCCGGCCAGATGTCCGGCCGCCTGAACGGTGTTCTGGTTTCGGTCGAGACCGGCAAGGCCCTGACCTACTCCCTGGAAACCCTGCAGGCTCGCGGCAAGCTGTTCGTCGAGCACGGCCAGGAGATCTACAACGGTCAGATCATCGGCCTGAACAGCCGTGACAACGACCTGGGCGTGAACCCGACCAAAGGCAAGAAGCTCGACAACATGCGTGCTTCGGGCAAGGACGAAGTCATCGCCCTGGTACCACCGGTTCGCCACACCCTCGAGCAGGCCCTGGAATTCATCCAGGACGACGAGCTGTGCGAAGTGACTCCTAAGTCGATCCGTCTGCGCAAGAAGATCCTCGACGAAGGCGAGCGTACCCGCGCTGCCAAGAAAGCCAAGTCCAACTAAGACTGGCTGAATGAAAAACGCCCCCGGTCGCAAGGCCGGGGGCGTTTTTTTGTGTCTGGAGAAAACCTGTAGGGACCGTCTTGCCCATTACCGGCCAAGACGCTGTCTACACCGGCGATGGCGGCAGAGTTGCAGAGGGTGGGCGGGGGTCAGAAGCGTTCCAGGGTCCGTCGGCTGGTGTTGCTCGGGCGTTCCAGGGGCTTGGGCTTGTAGGCGCAGTAGCCTGGGCGCGGGCCGATCTTGGGATGGTTGCGGCAGGTATCGGGGCGCTTGTCGTAAATGGTGCACAGGCGGCTCTTGCGGTCCAGATACAGGCAGTCGTTGTTGCTCATGCGCTGCAAGGTGAAGATTTCCGACTTCTGGTTGTAGCGCTCGACGATGCCTTCCTTCTGCAGGCGCTTGGCGATGTTCTTCGCCGGCTCGCCCCGCTCGAACTCGTCGACGATGCCGATGCGGATCAGGTCCTTGATCTTCACTTCCACTGGTAGCGTGCAGCAACTGGACATGCAGGAACCGCACATGGGCGCGGAGTACTTGGCCCAGGTATCGAGGCGATCGATTTCCGCGGCGGCAATCAGGTTGGAGTTCATCAAGGTGGGTTCCGGCATGTTTTCGGGGCGCGCGATCATACCGGGACTGCTGGATTTTTGAACAACTTTGCGTCGGATTTTTCGCACTGATGTGCCGGTTATTTCGTGCTGGTACGACCTCTGCTTGTTTTTTCCCCGCTGGAGCGGGGGACGGCGCTTTTTGCCCGGTCATTTGAATCAAGGCCGAACCAGAGCCTTCACCTCGTGTCAGACCGACTAGGCTCAGTCAATTCCATGCTCACTGTGTATCTCGTCAGAGGTCTTAACGATGACTCAGGAATCCCCTGTTCGCGACACGGAGGTAGCGGCTTTTCGTGAAGCCGTCTTGACCAAACTCACCTATGCGGTCGGCAAGGACCCGGACCACGCCTTCGACCATGACTGGTTCGAAGCCATCGCCCTGGCGGCCCGGGACCACATGGTCGATCACTGGATGGATCACACCCGGCAGATCTATCGTCGGGGCCAGAAGCGGGTGTACTACCTGTCCCTGGAGTTCCTGATCGGCCGCTTGCTGATCGACAGCCTGAGCAACCTCGGGCTGCTGGACGTGGCTCGTGAAGCCCTGTCGGACCTGGGCGTGGACCTGGAGCGCATTCGCCTGCTGGAGCCCGACGCGGCCCTGGGCAATGGCGGCCTCGGGCGCCTGGCGGCCTGTTTCATGGAGAGCATGTCGACCCTGGGGATTGCCGGCCATGGCTATGGCATCCGTTATGAACACGGGTTGTTCCGCCAGGCCATAGTCGACGGCTGGCAGCAGGAGCAGACCGAGCACTGGCTGGACTTCGGCAACCCCTGGGAGTTCGAGCGTCCCGAGGTGATCTACTCCATAGGTTTCGGCGGCGGTGTCGAGACCGTGGTCGACGAGAGCGGCGCGCCCCGCCAGGTCTGGTGGCCGGCGGAAACCGTGCGGGCGGTGGCCTACGACACCCCGGTGGTGGGTTGGCGCGGTGCCAGCGTCAACACCCTGCGCCTGTGGCGGGCACGGGCCATGGAGGAGTTGCACCTGGAGCGCTTCAACGCCGGCGACCACCTGGGCGCCGTGGCCGAAGTGGCGCGGGCCGAGAGCATCTCGCGGGTGCTGTACCCGGCCGACAGCACCGAGGCTGGCCAGGAGCTGCGCCTGCGCCAGGAATACTTCTTCGTCTCGGCGTCCCTGCAGGATCTGCTGCGCCGGCACAAGAACATGCACGATTCGGTGCTCAGCCTCGGCGAGCATGCGGCCATCCAGCTCAACGATACCCACCCGTCGATCGCCGTGGCCGAGCTGATGCGCCAACTGGTGGACCTGCACGGCATCGCCTGGGATGCGGCCTGGCAGGTCACCGTGGAAACCCTGGCCTACACCAACCACACCTTGCTGCCCGAGGCCCTGGAGACCTGGCCGGTGGGCCTGATGGAGCGCCTGCTGCCACGGCACATGCAGATCATCTACCTGATCAACGCCCAGCACATCGATTCGCTCAGGGCCAAGGGCCTGCATGATTTCGACGTGCTGCGGGCGGTATCGCTGATCGAAGAGGACAACGGCCGCCGGGTACGCATGGGCAACCTGGCGTTCCTCGGCTCCCACAGCGTCAATGGCGTTTCCGGCCTGCATACCCAGCTGATGCGCAGCACGGTGTTCTCCGAACTGCACAAGCTGTACCCCGAAAGGATCAACAACAAGACCAACGGCATCACCTTCCGCCGCTGGCTGTACCAGGCCAACCCGCAACTGACCCAGATGCTGGTGGACGCCCTGGGCCCCGAGCTGCTCGACAGCCCCGAGGACCGGCTGCCGGCGCTCGAGCCCCTGGCCGACAAGCCGGCGTTTCGCAAGCAGTTCGCCGAGCAGCGCCTGCACAGCAAGCGGGCCCTGGCGGCGATCATCCATGAGCGCCTGGGAATCGCGGTCAACCCGGCGGCGATGTTCGATGTGCAGGTCAAGCGTATCCACGAGTACAAGCGCCAGTTGCTCAACCTGCTGCATACCGTGGCGCTCTACCAGGCGATCCGCGCCGAGCCGGAAACCGACCGGGTGCCCCGGGTGAAGATCTTCGCCGGCAAGGCCGCCGCCAGCTATCACCAGGCCAAGCTGATCATCAAGCTGGCCAACGATATCGCCCGCACGGTGAACAACGACCCTACGGTGCGTGGCTTGCTCAAGGTGGTGTTCCTGCCCAACTACAACGTCAGCCTGGCGGAGAGCATCATTCCCGCCGCCGACCTGTCGGAGCAGATCTCCACCGCCGGTTTCGAGGCCTCGGGCACCAGCAACATGAAGTTCGGCCTCAACGGCGCCTTGACCATCGGCACCCTGGACGGCGCCAACGTCGAGATGTGCGAGCGGGTCGGGGCCGAGCACATGTTCATCTTCGGTCTCACCGCCCAGCAGGTGGAGGCACGCAAGAGCAACGGCGAGTTCAGCGCGGCGCCGGATATCGCCGCGTCCCACCGGCTCAACGATGTCCTGCAGGCGATCCGTGGCGGGGTGTTCTCCCCGGACGATCCGTCGCGCTACACCGGCTTGGTGGATTCGCTGGTGGACTATGACCGGTTCCTGGTCTGCGCCGACTTCGATGCCTACTGGAGCGCCCAGGCCCGAGTCGAGGAGCGCTGGCACGATTCCAAGGAATGGTGGCGCTCGGCGGTGCTCAACAGTGCGCGAATGGGCTGGTTCTCTTCGGACCGGACCATTCGCGAGTACGCCACGGATATTTGGAAGGCCCTGGAGTAAGCCCGCCGGCCAGGCGCTGGAACTGTGAGCAAGGCCCGGCGTTCGCCGGGCCTTGTCGATATACTGGGCGGCGTTTTTGTCCCGGCCCGTGCCTCGTCGCTCGTGCCCGGCTTCCAATGGCAATGGCGGCCCCGCACAGGCAGGGCCGCGGCCGAAGCGGTAAAACAACAGCTGGACCTGTCCGTTACCGGACTGTTTAGGGATGTCGACACATGCAATGGATGTTCATGCTGCTGGGCGCGGTGCTGGGGTGGATCGTCGATGAGTCTTTGGGCGATGCACTGATTGGCGCTTTCCTCGGCCTGGCGGTTGGCCTGGCCTTTCGTCTTGGCCTGTTGCACAAGCAGGTGGCTGGCCAGCAGCTTGAGCTGCAGCAAGCCAGGCAGGACTTGTCCCGGCTGGGCCAGCGTCTGGAGCTGCTGGAGGCCGGCAGCGGCTCGCCGGCCGAACCTGTGGCCCAGCCCGAGGCCCGCAGCGCACCGGCTCCCGAGGTCCAGGTCGCCAGTGCTCCGGTTCCCGAGCCGGCCGCGCCGCCGCAGTTCGTCCTCGACGAGATCCTCCCCGTGCAGCCGGTGCCCGCCGCCTCTGACCTGGTCTGGGAACTGCCTCCCGCCGCCACCCCGGCTGCCGTCAGCGAGCCGCTGCCGGACTCGGCCTGGCGTTCGCAGCCGCAGCGGCAAGCCGAACCGCAGCCGGCACCTTCGCCGGCAGCACCCGTGGAGTACGAGCCGAACCTGATCGAGCGCGCCATCAGCGGTGCGCGCAATTGGCTGTTCGGTGGCAACACCGTGCTGCGGGTCGGGGTGGTGCTGTTGTTCCTCGGCTTGGCATTCCTCCTGCGCTACGCCACCGAAGGCGTGGTGGTGCCCATCGAGTTGCGCTATGCCGGGGTCGCGGCCTGTTCCCTGGGCCTGCTGGGCCTGGGCTGGTGGTTGCGCCGACGTAACGGTGCCTATGCGCTGATGCTCCAGGGCACGGGGATCGCGGTGCTGTACCTGACCGTGTTCGCAGCCATGCGCCTGCACCCGCTGCTCGATCCTTCCGCGGCCCTGGGCCTGCTGGTGGCGGTGACGCTGTTCTCGGCGATCCTGGCCATCACCCAGGATGCCCTGGGCCTGGCCGCCGCGGCGGCACTAGGCGGGTTCGCGGCGCCGATCCTCACCTCCACCGGCGCAGGCAGCCACGTGGCGTTGTTCAGCTACTTCGCCCTGCTCAACGCCGGCATCCTCGCCATTGCCTGGTTCAAGGCCTGGCGCCTGCTCAACCTGATCGGTTTCGTCGGTACCTTCGGCATCGGTTTCGCCTGGGGCATGCGTTCCTACACCCCTGAACTGTTGTGGAGCACCGAACCGTTCCTGGTCCTGTTCTTCCTCATGTACCTGGCCATCGGCCTGCTGTTCACCCGGCGCAAGCTGCTGGACCTGAACGATGCCCCCGCCGATGGTGACCGCCAGGCGCTGTTGCAATGGTCGGCGCGCAAGGGCGACTACGTCGACGGCAGCATGCTCTTCGGTCCGCCGCTGGTGGGCTTCGGCCTGCAACTGGCGCTGGTCCAGCACCTGGAGCTGGCCGCGTCCTTCAGCGCCCTGGCCCTGGGCCTGGTGTACATGCTGCTGGCCCGCTTGCTGATGGGGGGCCGGGCCCTGCTGCTGGGCGAGACCTGCCTGGCCCTGGGCGTGATCTTCGCCAGCCTGGCCATTCCCCTGGGCCTGGATGCGCGCTGGACCGCCGCCGCCTGGGCGGTGGAGGGCGCCGGGATCTTCTGGCTCGGCATGCGCCAGCGGCGCTCGTTGGCCCAGGCCTTCGCCCTGCTGCTGCAGGCAGGTTCTGCCGCGGCCTTCCTCAATGAATTGCGCTTTGCCAGTACCAGCCTGCTGTCCGGTGCGCCCCTGGGGGCGTTGCTGCTCGGTGGCGCCCTGCTGTTCAGCTTCGACCAGTTGCGCCGCACGCCGCAGGAGCAACTGCCGAACTGGCTGAAAGAAGGCATCCGCCCACTGTTGGCGGTGGCTGGCCTGGGCTTCCTGTATCTGCTGGCGCCGCTGTTCTTCGCCGCCCAGGGCACGGCCATCAGCTGGGCCCTGGCAGGGCTGGCGACGCTGTTCGTCGGCTTGCGCCTGCAATCGCGGACGTTCCTGTTCAGCGCGTTCGCCATCCAGTTGCTCGGTGGTGCGTTGTTCCTGTTGCACCTGAAGGGCGCTGACGGCGATGCCGGTGGGGTCTTGAGCAGTGGCTGGAGCGGGTTGATGAGCGCCTCGCTGATCGGCCTGGCGCTGATCGGCGGCATGCTGGTGGCCTCGCGCGATGCCATGGTGCGCGACGATCCGCGCTTGCTGCGTGGCCTGTCGGTGGTGCTGCTGGCGGGCTTGGTGCTGATCAACCTGGCGGTGCTGTTCGTCCTGCCGTGGCGCACCGCCAGTGGCGTCTGGGCTGCCTGTGGCTTGTTGATCATCTGGTTGAGCCTGTACCTGCAGCAGCGGGTGAGTTTCTTCTTCGGCCTGGCGTTGCAGGTGATCGGCGGCAGCGCCTTCCTGCTGGTCGGTTCGGACTGGTTCTACGCGGCGCTGGCCGAGGGCGTGCGGCCCCTGGCCAATGGCGACTTCTGGACGCCGATGGTGCTGGCCCTGGCGGCGCTGGTGGGTGCCTGGCGCCTGCAGCGGGGCAACCATGGCTCGGCGTTCGACGCCCTGGCCCTGGGCCGCCTGGCCGATTTGCTGCTGGCCTGGGGCGCCTGTTGGTGGGCGTTCACCTGGATCAAGGAAGTATTGCGTTTCGCTCCCGCGCATTGGCAGCCGGCGCTGCTGTTGGCGCTGGCTACGGCCAGTGTGTTGCTCGCCACGCTGCTGGCGGTACGTTTGCAATGGAAGTCCCTGGGCTTGCTGGGCAGCCTGTTGATCCCGGCTGGCGGGCTGGTGCTGATGGCTTGCTGGACCAGCCGCTACAACCCGGCGGCAGATTTCGGCTGGCTGGCCTGGACGGCGCTGTTCGCCGTGCATTTCTTCAGCCTGCGGCGCCTGGCTGCGCTGCTGCCGGCGCGGGTGGCAAGCGTCGCCCATGTGCTGGGTTGCTGGTTGTTGATTGGCGTGTTGGCGCTGCAGCTGCGTTATGGCCTGCTGCTGTTGTCCGAGCAGTACAACGCTTGGCGCTGGCTGGGTTGGGCGATCCTGCCGAGCCTGTACCTGGTGGCGATGGCCGCGCCGCGCAACTGGCCGTGGCCGGTGGCCGGCCACTCCCGGGAGTATCGCCTGTATGCCGCGCTACCCCTGGCGGCGCTGATGCTTGGCTGGTTCTGGCTGGCCAACCTGTTCAGCGACGGACGCGCCGATCCTCTGCCCTACCTGCCGTTGCTCAACCCGCTGGAGCTGGGGCTGCTGTTCGCCCTGTTCGGGGTCTATGTCTGGTCCCGTAGCGCGGCGCTGGAGCTGGCGATTCGCAGTGGCTACGCCGAGCGTGGCACGCAGTTGGTGGCCGGGGTCTCGCTGTTCGCCTTCTTCACCGTAATGGTGATGCGCGCTGCCCATCACTGGAGCGGGGTGCCGTTCCATCCCGATGCCCTGCTGGCCTCGATGATGGTCCAGGCCGGGCTGTCCATCGTCTGGACCTTGATCGCCCTGGGCCTGATGATCGGCGGGCACCTGCGCCATCGCCGCGAGATCTGGCTGATCGGCGCGGCGTTGATCGCGGTGGTGGTGGCCAAGCTGTTCCTGGTGGAGCTGAGCAACCGTGGCGGCCTGGCGCGGATCGTCTCGTTCATCGGGGTCGGGGCGTTGCTGCTGGTGGTGGGTTATTTCGCCCCATTGCCGCCCAAGCGGGCGGAGGCCGAGCCTGAGGCCGGCAAGTCGTTGAATGAAGGAGTGTCGCCTTGAGTCAGAAGCTGAACCTGCGCTGGTGGGGGGCCATGGGCCTGTGTGTGGCGCTGTCCGCCGTGGCCCAGGAACAACCGGGGGACTTCAAGTCCCGGGTGCCGTTGAGCCTGAGCGGCGAGGGCCCCTGGTACCGCCTGGAGCTGCCCCTGGCGGTGCAGATGCGCGCCAGCCAGACCGACCTGCGCGACATCCGGGTATTCAATGCCGCCGGCGAGCCCCAGGCTTATGCCCTGGCCCGCCAACAGGCCCAGGCCAGCGAGCAGCGCAGCCTCAGCGCGGTGAAGTGGTTCCCGCTGTACAGCTCCGCCCAGGCCGGCGACAGCCCGGCCAGCGTGCGGGTGCAGTCGGGCACCAACGGTACCCTGGTGGAGGTGCAACCCGAGGCGCGGGCGCAAGCGGAGCAGCAGGTACTGCACGGCTGGTTGCTCGATGCCAGCGCGATCAAGGCACCGCTTCAGCAGCTGGTCCTGGATTGGAGCAGCGAGCATGACGGTTTCCAGCGTTTCAGCATCGAGGCCAGCGACGACCTGCGGCACTGGCAGGCCTGGGGCGAAGGGCAGGTCGCGCGTTTGTCGTTCGCCGACGAGCGGGTCGAGCAGCATGAAGTGGCGTTGCCCGGGCAGTCGGCGCGTTACCTGCGCTTGTTGTGGAAATCTGCGCAGGTGGCGCCGGCGCTGACTGCCGCGCAGTTGCAGAGCAGCACCACCAGCAACCAGCCATCGCCCTTGGTGTGGTCGCAGCCGCTGGCCGGCACTGCGGCCAAGGCGGGCGAGTACAGCTGGCAATTGCCCATGGGCCTGAACGTCGAGCGGGTACGGGTCGAACTCAAGCAGGCCAACAGCCTGGCCCCGGCCCGGCTCTACGGGCGCCGCGACAGCAGCCTGCCCTGGCAGCCGCTGGGCAACGGCCTGTTGTATCGCCTGACCCAGAACGGCCAGGACGTGCAGCAGAACGAACTGCAATTGCCCGGGCAGACCGTACAGCAACTCAAGCTGGTGGTGGATGAGCGTGGCGGTGGCCTGGGAGCGGCGGCGCCGGCCCTGGAGTTCGCCGTGCGTGGCGCGCAGCTGGTGTTCCTGGCGCGTGGGGACGGGCCTTACACCCTGGCGCTGGGCAACCCCGGGGTGAGCGCGGCCAACCTGCCGTTGTCCACCCTGATTCCCGACTACAGCCCGCAGCGCCTCAAGCAGTTGGGCCAGGCCCGGATCGAGGGTGATGTGCAACTGAGCGCATCCGCTCCTGGCGATGCCGCGACGCCCGCAGCCCCCGGGCCGGACTGGAAGAAGATCGGCCTGTGGGCGGTACTGCTGCTGGGCGTGCTGGCCCTGGGCGCGATGGCCTTCAGTCTCCTGCGCAAGCCTCAAGCCAAGGCTTGAGCCCGGCGCGAGGGGGTTCGCTCCCTCGCCACCCGTGCCCGTGGTTTTGCGACTACGCTGAACCCGGCGCCTGAACTCTATCTGCCCGTTCCCTGTCTCAGAGGAGGAAATGCGCCTCGACTCGCGTTAAACTGCGCGGGTTTTTCAAGCCCCCCATCCTTCCGGAGCCTTCCATGTCCCGCGTTACCCTGAGTCGCTATTTGATTGAGCAGACCCGCAGCAACAACACTCCTGCCGATCTGCGCTTCCTGATCGAAGTGGTGGCGCGTGCTTGCAAGGAAATCAGCCATGCCGTTTCCAAGGGCGCCCTGGGCGGCGTGCTGGGCAGCATGGGCACGGAAAACGTGCAGGGCGAAGTGCAGAAGAAACTCGACGTGATCTCCAACGAGATCCTGCTCGAGGCCAACGAGTGGGGCGGCCACCTGGCCGGCATGGCGTCCGAAGAAATGGACAACGCCTACCAGATCCCCGGCAAATACC
This sequence comes from Pseudomonas sp. FW507-12TSA, assembly GCF_058781435.1. NCBI lineage: Bacteria > Pseudomonadati > Pseudomonadota > Gammaproteobacteria > Pseudomonadales > Pseudomonadaceae > Pseudomonas > Pseudomonas sp. FW507-12TSA. Next base: position 115,544 of record NZ_JBYSWT010000007.1, on the reverse strand, counting down.
CCAAGGGTGCCTACCTGCTGGTATTCGACCCACTGGATGGCTCGTCGAACATCGACATCAACGCCCCGGTCGGTACCATCTTCTCGGTACAGCGTTGCCCCAACGAGTACCTGAGCCAGAACGAAGCGCTGAATGAAAAGGCCTTCCTGCAGCCTGGTTCCAAGCAAGTGGCCGCCGGCTATGCGATCTACGGCCCGCAGACCATGCTGGTGCTGACCCTGGGCGACGGCGTCAAGGGCTTCACCCTGGACCGCGAGATGGGCAGCTTCGTCCTGACCCACGAGAACATCACCATTCCTGAAAGCACCCAGGAATTCGCCATCAACATGTCCAACGAGCGTCACTGGGAAGCACCGGTCAAGCGCTACGTGGACGAGCTGCTGGCCGGCGATACCGGTCCGCTGCAGAAGAACTACAACATGCGCTGGGTCGCCGCGATGGTGGCCGACGTGCACCGCATCCTGACCCGTGGTGGCCTGTTCATGTACCCACGCGACAGCCGCGAGCCGGAAAAACCCGGCAAGCTGCGCCTGATGTACGAAGCCAACCCGATGTCGTTCCTGGTGGAGCAGGCGGGCGGCGCGTCGACCAACGGCCACCAGCGCATCCTCGACATCCAGCCTGAAGGCCTGCACCAGCGCGTAGCGGTGTTCCTCGGCTCGAAGGAAGAAGTGGCCCGGGTTACCGCCTACCACCAGGAGTAAGTTCATGAGCGCACCCTGGCAGCCCCTGCTCGACTGGTGGTTCGGCGACGCCGAGACGCCGGCACAGATCGTCGCTGCCAAGGGTGGCTTGTGGTTCGGCAAGCGCGACAGCCAGGATCGCCAGGCGCAAGAGCGTTTCGGTGACCTGGTGGAGCAGGCACTGGCCGGCGGCCTGGTCGAGTGGACGCAAAGTCCCCAAGGCTGGCTGGCCCTGGTGCTGTTGCTGGACCAGCTGCCGCGCATGATCCACCGCGATACCCCCGGGGCATTCTCCGGCGACGCCCGGGCCCAGGCCCTGGTGGCCCAGGGTATTGCCGCAGACTTCGATCGGCGCCTGACGCCCATGCAGCGCTGCTTCATCTACCTGGTGTTCGAGCATTGCGAACACCTGGCGGTGCAGAATGAAGCCGTATCGCGCTTGGCTGCCTTGCACGACGAGCAGCCGGAGCAAGACCGCCCGGTCTTCGCCAGCCAATTGGACTATGCCGAACGGCACCAGAAGATCATCGCTCGTTTCGGGCGCTTTCCCCACCGCAACGCCATTCTCGGACGTGAATCCAGCGCCGAGGAACTGGCCTTCCTGAGCCAGCCCGGCTCAAGCTTCTAATCCTTTTCCTGTAACCGCTGCCGAGCGGGTGAGGCTGCGCCAAGGCCCCCAGGGCTTGCGGCGCTTTTGCCGATGCGACTCCCGCGTCCTTGCGGGCCGTGTACCGCCTCTAGTAGCGGCTGCACGAGGCTATCCCTGTTGCCCGACGTCAGATCCGGAAGCTGCCCACCAGGTGTTGCAGGCGCTGGGCCTGCTGTTCCAGGTCGGCGCAGGCGCGCAGGGTGGCTTGCAGGTTTTCCACGCCTTCCTGGTTGAGGGTGTTGATCTCGTTGATGTCGACATTGATCGACTCCACCACGGCGGTCTGTTCTTCCGTCGCGGTCGCCACCGACTGGTTCATGCCATCGATCTCGCCGATGCGCTGGGTCACGCTGCCCAGGCGCTCGCCGGCCTGGTTGGCGATGCCGACGCTGCTTTCGCTCTCGCGCTGGCTTTCGGTCATGGTGCCGACTGCCTGGCGGGCGCCTACTTGCAGTTCCTCGATCATCTTCTGCACCTGCTGCGCCGAGTCCTGGGTGCGGTGGGCGAGGTTGCGCACCTCGTCGGCGACCACGGCGAAGCCACGTCCGGCCTCACCGGCGCGGGCGGCCTCGATGGCGGCGTTGAGCGCCAGCAGGTTGGTCTGCTGGGAGATACCGGTGATCACTTCGAGGATCTGGCCGATGTTCACCGTGTTGCTGTTGAGGGTCTCGATGTGCTCGCAGGAGTTGCTGATCTTGGCCGACAGCTGGTGCATGGCGTCGATGGTCCGGTCCACTACTTGCTGGCCATCTTGTGCCAGGTTGCGCGCCTCGCTGGAATGCTGCGACGCCAGGGCGGCGTTCTGGGCGATTTCCTGGGCGGCCGCGCCCAGCTGGTTGATGGCTGCGGCCACGCTGTTGGTGCGCGAGGCTTGCTGGTCGGAGTTGAGCATCGACGAGTTGGAGGCGGCGACTACACGCAGGGCCACTTCGTTGACCTGGCCGGTGGCCGAGGAAACTTCGCGGATGGAGCTGTGGATGCGTTCGACGAAACGGTTGAAGGCAACGCCCAGGGTGCCGAATTCGTCATGGTTGTGGATCTCCAGGCGCCGTGTCAGGTCGCCTTCGCCTTCGGCGATATCGTGCATGGCCCGGCCCATCAGGTGCAGGGGTTGCAGCAGCAAGCGGATCAGCATGCCCAGCAGGCCGATGATGATTACCACGGCGATCGCCATGGCGATCAGCGCCGAGGTGCGGAACTCACCGAGCATGGCGAAGGCCGCATCCTGGTCTAGGACCAGGGCCACGTACCAGTTGGCCGAGTTCACGCCGTTGACGCGAGTGAAGGAGATGAACTGGGTCTTGCCGTTCACCTCTACTTCCTGCAGGCCGGGGCTCACCCGTGGTGCGCCGTCCGGGTAGGCCTCGGCCAGGTTCTTGAGCACCAGCTTGTTGTCGGGGTGGATCAGGATCTTGCCATCGGCGCCGACGATGAAGGCGTGGCCATGGCCGCCGAAGTTGAGCGAGTTGATGATGGCGCTGATGCTCGACAGGTCGATGTCGGCACCCGCGACGCCGATCATCCGGCCCTGGTGCTGCACGGGAGTGGCGACGGTGATCACCAGCTTGCCCGACGAGGCGGCGACGTAGGGCTCGGTGACGATGGTCTGCTGCGCCGTGTTGGCCGCCTTGTACCAGCCACGGCTGCGGGGGTCGTAGTCGGCCGCGCGGTTACCGGCCGGGACCGAGAACATCATGCCGTCCTGGCCGCCGAAGTAGGTGAGCTGGAAGTTGCCGGTGTAGGCGGGCAGGCCGACGCTGCGCTTGAGGCTATCGGCGCCGCTGCCGTCCACGGCGATCTGCTGCGCCAGGGATTGCAGGAGCTGGATGCGGCTTTCCAGCCAGGTCTGGATATTGCTGGTGCTCAGGCTGCCCAGTTCCTGCATCGAGGATTCGGTACTGCTGCGCAAGGCTTCGCGCTGGCGGTAGTCGTTGAACAGAATGAAACAGGCGAACGCGACGGCGACCACAAGGGCGGCGGCAAGCAGGATCTTGTGGCTGAACTTCATATTACTGGTCATTAAGTGAACTACCGCGAGGGGGTGGTCAACGAGGGGCGTCAATTTGCCACAGTGGTGGTATTTGCGCTGCAGTTATGTCGACTGGCCATCAGTGAAAATGAGCCCGACCGGCACAAAACCGACGAACAGCCGGGCGCTGATCGAAGGTGGTTGATTTGCGTGGGAAATGCCTGGCTCATCGGCAAGAAATACCCGGCCTGGCGGGGAACCAGAAGGGGGTTTTCTCTTCTAAGCTTCTGGTTGGCTGACAGGCCTTCCCCCTTTCGTCCAGGAGTTCACCATGTCCCTGCGTTCCATCGCTCTGTTGTCGTTCTGCGTGCTGTTGGCCGCATGCAGCAAGGTCAATCAGGAAAACTATTCCAAGCTCTCGACGGGCATGCCCAAGGCCGATGTCGAACAGCTCCTGGGCAAGCCGACCGACTGCTCGGGGGCACTGGGCATGTCCAGTTGCACCTGGGGCGACAAGAACAGCTTTATCAGCGTGCAGTATGCCGGTGACAAGGTCCTGATGTTTTCCGGGCAAGGCCTGAAGTAAAGACCGGGGCCTGGGGCCCACGGGAGAAAAATAATGATGCGTTTCGTTGTCACTCTTCTAGCCGGCCTGCTCTTGGTCGGCTGCGCCACGTCCCGGGACGATTCGTTGGCGCCCAAGACCGCTAGCCATGTCGAACTCAAGCGCTACCAGGGGACCTGGTACGAGTTGGCGCGCCTGCCGATGTACTTCCAGCGCAACTGCGCGCAATCCGAAGCCCGCTACACCCTGTTGCCGGATGCGACGATGGCGGTGCTCAACCGCTGCCTGACCCCGGAATGGAAGTGGGAAGAAGCCCGAGGCACCGCCACGCCCCAGGTGCCGGGCCAGACCGACAAGCTCTGGGTGCGCTTCGACAACTGGTTCACGCGCCTGCTGCCGGGAGTGGCCAAGGGTGAGTACTGGGTGCTGTACGTCAGCGATGACTACAAGACGGCGATCGTCGGCAACCCGAACCGGCGCTACCTGTGGTTGCTGTCGCGGACCAAGGAAGTCAACGAGACGGTACGCGAGGAGTTGCTGAGCAAGGCGCGCCAGCAGGGCTACGACACCACGCGCTTGATCTGGCGGGTCTCGGACTCGGCCATGGCCAAGACTTCCAAGTAGTCCGGTTTCATCGAGGCGGGGCCCGCTGTGGCAAGAGCACCGTTGGCGAGATGCCGTGGTGATCAGGAGCCTGGCTCACGGCCCGCAAGGCGGGCCTGGTGGTTGGCCGGGCCGCCGGGACTCAGCCCAGCAAGTCGCGCAGGACCTGGGCGAAGGCCCGGCTGCTGGTTTCCTCTGCGGCATGTCGACCGTCGCGCACCACCCAGCGCCCGCCAACCATCACATCCCGTACCTGGCGATCGCCACCGGCGAACAACCAGCGGTTGAGAATCCCGTCGGCATTGGCGGTGGCCAGGTAAGGGTCGTTGCCGTCGAGCACCAGCCAGTCGGCGCGGTTGCCCACCGCCAGCGTGCCGATCGCTTGCCCCAGGGCCTGGGCGCCACCATCCAGGGCCGCGTCGTAGAGGGTGCGGCCGACCATGGGCTGGCCTGCCCGGTACAGGCGATTGCGGCGCTGATCCCGCAGGCGCTGGCCATATTCCAGCCAGCGCAATTCCTCCACCACGCTCAACGAGACATGGCTGTCGGAACCGATGCCCAGGCGGCCGCCCTGGGCCAGGAAATCCACTGCGGGGAAGATACCGTCGCCCAGGTTGGCCTCGGTGGTCAGGCACAGGCCGGCGATGGCCCGGCTCCTGGCCATGAGGCTGACTTCCTCGGGGTTGGCATGGGTGGCGTGGACCAGGCACCAGCGCTGGTCCACCGCGACGTTTTCATATAGCCACTGCAAGGGCCGGCGGCCACTCCAGGCCAGGCAGTCATCGACTTCCTTCTGTTGCTCGGCAATGTGGATATGCACCGGGCAGTCCGGGTCGCTGGCGGCCAGCACTTCGCTGATCTGCTGTGGCGTGACTGCGCGCAGCGAGTGGAAGCACAGGCCCAGGTGCTGGTTGGCTTGTCCGGCCAGCAGGGGACGTAGCTGCTGTTGCAGCTTGAGGTAGTGCTCGGTGCTGTTGATGAAGCGGCGCTGGCCGTCGTTGGGCGCCTGGCCACCGAAGCCCGAATGGCTGTACAGCACCGGTAGCAGGGTCAGGCCGATGCCGGTGTCGGTGGCGGCCCGGCTGATCCGGCGCGACAGCTCTGCGGGGTCGGCGTAGGCCTGGCCGTCGGTGTCGTGGTGCACATAGTGGAATTCGGCCACCGAGGTGTAGCCGGCCTTGAGCATTTCGATGTACAGCTGGCGGGCGATGACTTCCAGTTGCTCGGGGCTGATCCTGCCCACCAGGCGGTACATAAGGTCGCGCCAGGTCCAGAAGCTGTCATTGGGGTTGCCGGCCACTTCCGCCAGGCCGGCCATGGCCCGCTGGAAGGCATGGGAGTGCAGGTTGGGCATCCCCGGCAACAGTGGGCCCTTGAGTCGTTCCGCACCCTCTGCGCCAGCGTTGGCCTGGATGTGGCTCAGCTGGCCGTCGGCATCGACTTCAAGACGTACATCATTGGCCCATCCGTCAGGCAGCAGCGCGCGTTCGGCAAAGAAGGCGGACATGGTTCGAGTACCCCATTGTGTGTTATTTGTATATACATATACAGACGTTTGCCTGCCCGGTAAACTCCGGCAAGCTAGGCTTTCGTCGCCAGGCGTCGACCGACCCTGACCACTTTCACCGACCCTCAAGGATTTCCCGTGCCGACCCCGACTGCCAACTCGCCGCTGGCCGCCCACCTGAGCGATAGTCCGGCGCCCTTGTATGCCCGCGTCAAACAGATGATCACCCAGCAGATCGAGAGCGGAAACTGGCCGCCGCACTATCGCGTGCCCTCGGAAAGCGAACTGGTCAGCCAGCTGGGCTTCAGCCGCATGACCATCAACCGTGCGCTGCGCGAGATGACCGCCGAAGGCATGCTGGTGCGCATGCAGGGCGTGGGTACCTTCGTCGCCGAGCCCAAGACCCAGTCGGCATTGTTCGAGGTGCACAACATCGCCGACGAGATCGCCTCCCGCGGTCACCGCCACACCTGCCAGGTCATCACCCTGGGCGAGGAGGCCGCCGGTTCCGAGCGGGCCCTGGCCCTGGACATGCGCGAAGGGCAGAAGGTCTTCCATTCGCTGATCGTGCATTTCGAGAACGACATCCCGGTGCAGATCGAGGATCGCTTCGTCAACGCCCTGGTGGCGCCGGAATACCTCAAGCAAGACTTCACCCTGCAAACGCCCTATGCCTACCTGTCCCAGGTCGCGCCCCTGACCGAGGGCGAGCATGTGGTGGAGGCGATCCTCGCCGAACCTGAAGAATGCAAGTTGCTGCAGATCGAGCGTGGCGAACCCTGCCTGCTGATCCGCCGCCGTACCTGGTCCGGGCGCCAGCCGGTGACCGCCGCGCGGCTGATCCACCCCGGTTCCCGGCATCGCCTCGAAGGACGCTTTCACAAATGATCCGGTCTAGCCTGCTACGCGCCGCCGACTATCCGCGCATGCCCTGGAAGAACGGCGGCGGCAGTACCGAGGAAATCACCCGGGACAGCGGGGCCGGCCTGGAAGGCTTCGGCTGGCGCCTGTCGATCGCCGACATCGGCGAATCCGGCGGTTTCTCCAGCTTCGCCGGCTACCAGCGGGTCATCACCGTGCTGCAGGGCGCTGGCATGCAGCTTTGCGTGGATGGCCAGGATGTGCGCCCGTTGCTGCCCCTGGACCCCTTTGCCTTCAGTGGCGCCAGCCAGGTCAACTGCACCCTGCTGGACGGCGCCATCCGTGATTTCAACCTGATCTACAGCCCCGAGCGCTATATGGCGCGGCTGCAGTGGTTCGATGGCCAGCAGCGCTTCTTCAGCCAGGCCCATACGGTGCTGGTGTTCAGTGCCGCCGAACAGGCCTGGGTCGATGTGGCCGGCGCTGCGGTCCAGGCCCTGGGCCGCTACGATTGCCTGCGCCTGGACGACAATGCCGGCCTGCTGGAAGTTGCCCTCGACGGGCGCTGCTGCGTGATCGAACTCACCAGTATCTGAGTCACCCTTGCTGGCGGGCCAGGGCGTGGCCTGCCAGCTTCCCTTCTAGTCTCCATCACTCTTCTATCCGTGCTTCGGCCTCCTGCTCGAGGCGGCTGGCCCTTGTCCGTTCCCGGGGGCGGATCCTGTTCCTGACGGCGCGCCAATCTGTTACCGAATGCCCCAGCAGTGGGCAAAACCTGCCCCTGGTAACAACCAGCGGGAGCGTCGATTGATACCCGAGGGAAAATTCATTCAAGGCCGAGGAGCCCGATCTAGAAGGTTTCCAGGCGTTTTTCGGTGATTGTTCCAGGTGGCTTGGACAGAGTTGGCCGCTTGATTGCATATGCTTGTATGTACAAGTAAATATGTGTGCGTAAGAGTCGATGCCATCCTCTTCGCACCTTGGGCTCATCGTCGAGGAGGTTTTCCGTGGCTGACAACAAATTCACCAAATACCGGAACGTAGAAATCCGTGCCCCGCGTGGCAACAAGCTGACCGCCAAGAGCTGGCTGACCGAAGCGCCGCTGCGCATGCTGATGAACAACCTCGATCCGGAAGTCGCCGAGAACCCCAAGGAGCTGGTGGTCTACGGCGGCATTGGGCGCGCGGCGCGCAACTGGGAGTGCTACGACAAGATCGTCGAGAGCCTCACCCACCTGAATGACGACGAGACCCTGCTGGTGCAGTCCGGCAAGCCGGTCGGCGTGTTCAAGACCCACGCCAACGCCCCGCGCGTGCTGATCGCCAACTCCAACCTGGTGCCGCATTGGGCCAACTGGGAACACTTCAACGAACTGGATGCCAAGGGCCTGGCCATGTACGGCCAGATGACCGCCGGCAGCTGGATCTACATCGGCAGCCAGGGCATCGTCCAGGGCACCTACGAAACCTTCGTCGAAGCCGGTCGCCAGCACTACGGCGGCAGCCTCAAGGGGCGCTGGGTACTGACTGCGGGCCTGGGCGGCATGGGTGGCGCCCAGCCACTGGCCGCGACCCTGGCCGGCGCCTGCTCGCTGAACATCGAATGCCAGCAGAGCCGCATCGACTTCCGCCTGAGCAGCCGTTATGTCGACGAGCAAGCCAAGGACCTGGACGACGCCCTGGCGCGTATCGCCAAGTACACCGCCGAAGGCAAGGCGATCTCCATCGCCCTGCTGGGCAACGCCGCCGAAATCCTGCCCGAGCTGGTCAAGCGGGGCGTGCGCCCGGACATGGTCACCGACCAGACCAGCGCCCACGACCCGCTCAACGGCTACCTGCCGGCCGGCTGGACCTGGGAGCAGTACCGCGATCGCGCACAGACCGAACCGGCTGCCGTGGTGAAAGCCGCCAAGCAATCGATGGCCGTGCACGTGCAAGCCATGCTCGACTTCCAGAAGCAGGGCATCCCGACCTTCGACTATGGCAACAACATCCGCCAGATGGCCAAGGAAGAGGGCGTGGCCAACGCCTTCGACTTCCCGGGCTTCGTCCCGGCCTACATCCGCCCGCTGTTCTGCCGTGGCATCGGCCCGTTCCGCTGGGCGGCGCTGTCCGGCGACCCGCAGGACATCTACAAGACCGACGCCAAGGTCAAGGAGCTGATCCCGGACGACGCCCACCTGCACAACTGGCTGGACATGGCTCGCGAGCGCATCAGCTTCCAGGGCCTGCCGGCGCGTATCTGCTGGGTCGGCCTGGGCCAGCGCGCCAAGCTGGGCCTGGCATTCAACGAAATGGTCCGGCGCGGTGAGCTGTCGGCACCGATCGTCATCGGCCGCGACCACCTGGACTCCGGTTCGGTGTCCAGCCCGAACCGTGAAACCGAATCGATGCAGGACGGTTCCGATGCCGTGTCCGACTGGCCGCTGCTCAACGCCCTGCTCAATACCGCCAGTGGCGCGACCTGGGTTTCCCTGCATCACGGCGGCGGCGTCGGCATGGGCTTCTCCCAGCACTCGGGCATGGTCATCGTCTGCGACGGCAGCGATGAAGCCGCCGAGCGTATCGCTCGCGTCCTGACCAACGATCCGGGCACCGGCGTGATGCGCCATGCCGATGCCGGCTACCAGATCGCCATCGACTGCGCCAAGGAGCAGGGCCTGAACCTGCCGATGATCACCGGCAATTGACACTCCGGCGGTTCGCCGCCAGGACCAGGGAAGGAGCCGCCGCACCTCGCAGCGCGGCGGTTCGGTCCATGTAGCAGAGCTTTGACATGACAAGAATCCCCCGGGAGAACAATAACGATGTCCACGGCCAGTGATAGCTCCAAACCCCTGATCGAGCGGCGGTCGATCAACTACATTCCCGAAGCCGAACGCCACGGCAAGCTCTACAGCCAGTTCACCCTGTGGCTGGGCGCCAACCTGCAGATCACCGCCATCGTCACCGGCGCCCTGGCCGTGGTGCTGGGCGGCGACGTGTTCTGGTCGTTGATCGGCCTGTTCGTCGGCCAGTTGCTGGGCGGCGGCGTCATGGCCCTGCATGCCGCGCAAGGACCCAAGCTCGGCCTGCCGCAGATGATCTCCAGCCGGGTGCAGTTCGGCGTCTACGGCGCGGCGATCCCGATCGTGCTGGTATGCCTGATGTACCTGGGCTTCACCGCCACCGGCACGGTGCTGTCCGGCCAGGCCCTGGGCCAGCTGTTCGGCGTCAGCGACAGCCTCGGCATCCTGATCTTCGCCAGCGTCATCGTCCTGGTGACCGTGCTTGGCTACCGGGTCATCCATTTCATCGGCCGGGTCGCCAGCGTCATCGGCGTCATTGCCTTCGTCTACCTGTTCAGCCGCCTCATGGGCCAGACCGATGTCGGCGCGCTCCTGGAGATCCGTCACTTCAGCTGGGCGAGCTTCCTGCTGGCGGTATCCCTCGCCGCTTCCTGGCAGATCGCCTTCGGCCCCTACGTGGCCGACTACTCGCGCTACCTGCCGAGCAAGACGTCCTCGGTGAAGACCTTCCTCGCCGTGGGCGCCGGCTCGGTGATCGGCGCCCAGGTGGCGATGATCCTCGGTGTGTTCGCCGCGGCCATGGCCAACGGGCAGTTCGCCGGGCGTGAAGTGGCCTACATCGTCGGCCTAAGTGGCAGTGGCGCCACCGCGGCGCTGCTGTACTTCAGCATCGCCTTCGGCAAGATCACCATCTCGACGCTGAACTCCTACGGCAGCTTCATGTGCATCGCCACCATCATCAGCGGCTTGCGTGGCCACCTGGAGGTGACGCGCCTGCAGCGCCTGGTGTTCGTGCTGGTCATCGTCGGCGCCGCGACCCTGATCGCCCTGCTCGGCCAGCATTCGTTCCTGGGGGCATTCAAGTCCTTCATCCTGTTCCTGCTGGCCTTCTTCACCCCCTGGAGCGCGGTGAACCTGGTGGACTACTACTGCATCACCCGCGAGAACTACGACGTGCCGGCGCTGGCCGATCCCAATGGCCGCTATGGCCGGTGGAACATGCTGGGTATCAGCGTCTATGTGATCGGCGTGCTGGTACAGCTGCCGTTCATCAGCACCAAGTTCTATACCGGGCCGCTGGTGGAGGTACTGGGTGGCGTGGATATCTCCTGGATCATCGGCCTGGTGGTGCCGGCGGCGCTGTACTACGTCTGTGCCAGGAAATGGCATGGTGCGGTGCCCGAAAAACTGATCCTGCCGCCCGAGCAGGACGCCGCCAACGAACAAGAAATCGCTGGAACCCGCCGCGCCGCTGCGGTGTGAGTCCGATTGGACGTGGACAGGGCTGGATGCCTCTTGACTGCCGTAAGCCAACCCATGTTTAGGAGCGTCACATAATGAAAAAACACAAGACCCTGCTGACCACGTTGTTGTCCATGGGCCTTCTGGCTGCGTCCGGCGCCCAGGCGGCTGGCTGGTGCGAGTCGGGCAAGCCGGTGAAGTTCGCTGGCTTGAACTGGGAAAGCGGCATGCTGCTCACCGATGTCCTGCAGTTCGTCCTGGAGAAGGGTTACGGCTGCAAGACCGACAGCTTGCCGGGCAACTCCATCACCATGGAGAACGCCCTGGGCAGCAACGACATCCAGGTCTTCGCCGAAGAATGGGTAGGGCGCAGCGAGGTTTGGAACAAGGCCGAGAAGGCCGGCAAGGTGGTCGGCGTCGGCGCGCCGGTGGTGGGTGCCGTCGAAGGTTGGTACGTGCCGCGCTATGTGATCGAGGGCGATGCCAAGCGCAAGCTCGAGGCCAAGGCCCCGGACCTGAAGAACGTCGCCGACCTGGCCAAGTACGCCAGTGTCTTCAAGGACCCGGAAGAGCCGGCCAAGGGCCGCTTCTACAACTGCCCGGCCGGCTGGACCTGCGAGCTGGACAACAGCGAGATGCTCAAGGGCTACGGCCTGGAAAACAGCTACACCAACTTCCGCCCCGGCACCGGCCCGGCCCTGGATGCCGCAGTGCTGTCGAGCTACAAGCGCGGCGAGCCGATCCTGTTCTACTACTGGACGCCAACCCCGCTCATGGGCCAGGTGGACGTGGTCAAGCTGGAGGAGAAACCCGGCGTCGACAAGAGCGTGAGTATCAAGGTCGGCCTGTCCAGGACCTTTCACGACGAGGCGCCGGAGCTGGTGGAGGTACTGGCCAAGGTCAACCTGCCGATCGACCTGCTCAACCAGAACCTGGCGCGCATGACCAAGGAGCGCATCGAGTCGCCGAAACTGGCGAAAACCTTTCTCAAGGAACATCCTGAGGTCTGGCACGCCTGGGTGAGCGAAGAAGCCGCCAGGAAGGTCGACGCGGCCCTGTAGGTCGGGCCTCTGCGGCGGCCCTGGAGGTCGCCGGAAGCTGGACTACAACCTCCTTTGATCGAGAGTTTCCTATGTTTCCAGAAAGCTTCACGTTTTCCATCGCCGACTGGGTCAACGGCTGGGTCGATTCGCTGGTGACCAACTATGGCGACGTGTTCCGGCACATCTCCGATACCCTGCTATGGGCCATCGTCAACCTCGAAGGCCTGCTGCGCATCGCGCCCTGGTGGCTGATGCTGGGCATCGTCGGCGTCGTGGCCTGGCATTCGACCCGCAAGTGGCTGACCACCCTGGTGATCGTCGGCCTGCTGTTCCTGGTGGGGGCCGTCGGCCTGTGGGACAAGCTGATGCAGACCCTGGCCCTGATGCTGGTGGCCACGCTGATCTCGGTGCTGATCGGCATTCCCCTGGGGATCCTCTCGGCTCGCAGCGACCGCCTGCGCTCGGTGCTGATGCCGTTGCTGGACATCATGCAGACCATGCCCAGCTTCGTGTACCTGATCCCGGTGCTGATGCTGTTCGGCCTGGGCAAGGTGCCGGCGATCTTCGCCACGGTGATCTACGCCGCGCCGCCGCTGATCCGCCTCACCGACTTGGGGATCCGCCAGGTCGACGGCGAGGTGATGGAGGCGATCAACGCCTTTGGCGCCAACCGCTGGCAGCAACTGTTCGGCGTGCAGCTGCCGCTGGCCCTGCCGAGCATCATGGCCGGGATCAACCAGACCACCATGATGGCCCTGTCGATGGTGGTGATCGCCTCGATGATCGGCGCCCGTGGCCTGGGCGAGGACGTGCTGGTGGGGATCCAGACCCTCAACGTCGGCCGTGGCCTGGAAGCGGGCCTGGCGATCGTGATTCTCGCGGTGGTGATCGACCGCATTACCCAGGCCTACGGCCGGCCACGGCATGAGGTGAGCAAATGAGCGCGCAGGTCAGCAAGATCGAGGTGAAGAATGTCTTCAAGATCTTCGGCAACCGCGCCGAGGACGCCCTGCGGTTGATCCAGCAGCAACGCAGCAAGGAGCAGGTGCTGGCCGAGACCGGCTGCGTGGTGGGGGTCAACGACCTGTCGCTGTCCATCGGCAGCGGCGAGATCTTCGTCATCATGGGTTTGTCCGGCTCTGGCAAGTCGACCCTGGTGCGCCATTTCAACCGCCTGATCGACCCGACCAGCGGGCAGATCCTGGTGGACGGCGAAGACATCCTGCAGTACGACATGGATGCCCTGCGCGACTTCCGCCGGCGCAAGATCAGCATGGTGTTCCAGAGCTTCGGCCTGTTGCCCTATCGCAATGTGCTGGACAACGTCGCCTATGGCCTGAAGGTTCGTGGTGAGGGCAAGCAGCTGTGCGTCGAACGTGCCCAGCACTGGATCAACACCGTGGGCCTCAAGGGCTACGAGAAGAAATACCCACACCAGCTGTCCGGCGGCATGCGCCAGCGGGTCGGCCTGGCCCGGGCGCTGGCCGCGGACACCGACATCATCCTCATGGACGAGGCCTTCAGCGCCCTCGACCCGTTGATCCGCGCCGAAATGCAGGACCAGTTGCTGGAGCTGCAGAAGACCCTGCACAAGACCATCGTCTTCATCACCCATGACCTGGACGAGGCGGTACGCATCGGCAATCGCATCGCCATTCTCAAGGATGGCCGGCTGATCCAGGTGGGAACGCCGAAGGAGATCCTGCATGCGCCGGCCGACGACTACGTCGACCGCTTCGTCCAGCGCCGGGCGGCGACCGCATGACGGGCCGCCTCGCAATACACCACGGGATCACCCAGTACGAGGTTGGACATGTCCCAGGCTGAAACTATCGTTGTCGCCGACGCCCCGGTGGGTTGGCAGGATGTGGTGGCCATCGCCCGCCACGGGGCGCGGCTGGAGCTATCGCCCCAGGCCTGGGCGCGAATCGACAACGCCCAGGCCATCGTTCGCCAGGTGGTGGAGAACGGTGAGCGGGCCTATGGCATCAGTACCGGCCTGGGGGCGCTGTGCAACGTACTGCTGGCCGGCGAACAGCTCAGCCAGTTGTCGCGCAATACCCTGCTCAGCCACGCCTGTGGCGTGGGGCCGGCGCTGCCCGACGAGCAGGCCCGGGCCATCCTCTGCGCGGCGGTGATCAACTACAGCCATGGCAAGTCCGGCATCCACCGGCAGGTGGTCGAGGCCCTGCTGGCGCTGCTCAACCGCGGCATCACCCCGCAGGTGCCGTCCCAGGGCTCGGTGGGTTACCTGACGCACATGGCCCATATCGGCATCGCCCTGCTCGGGGTCGGCCTGGTCAGCTATCGCGGGCGCATCATGGCCGCGGCGCAGGCCCTGGCCGAAGAGGGGCTGCAGCCGGTGCAACTGGGCGCCAAGGACGGGCTGTGCCTGGTCAATGGCACGCCCTGCATGACTGGCCTCGCCTGCCTGGCCCTGGCCGATGCCGAGCGCTTGCTGCAATGGGCCGACGTGATCGGCGCCATGAGCTTCGAGGCCCAGCGTGGCCAGATCGCCGCCTTCGACCCTGAGATCATTGCCCTCAAGGCCCACCCCGGCATGCAGCGGGTGGGTGGCAACCTGCTGGCCTTGCTCGAGCGCAGCGAGGTGATCGCCGCCAGCAAGGGCCTGCGCACCCAGGATGCCCTGAGCATCCGCTCCATTCCCCAGGTCCATGGCGCTGCCCGGGACCAGTGGGCCCATGCCGCGAAGCAGGTGCAGACCGAACTCGAATCGGCCACCGACAACCCGCTGCTGCTGGGGACTCCCGAACACTATCGGGTGGTCTCCCAGGCCAATCCCCATGGCCAGTCGGTGGCCATGGCGGCCGACGTGCTGGCCATCGCCATGGCCGAGATCGGCTCCATCGCCGAACGGCGCCTGGACCGCTTGATCAATCCCCATGTCAGCGGCCTGCCGGCGTTCCTGGTGAGCGAGCCCGGGGTCAATTCCGGAATGATGATCGTGCAGTACGTCGCCGCTTCGCTGTGCGCGCAGAACCGCCAGTTGGCCCAGCCGGCGGTGCTCGACAACTACGTGACTTCAGGCCTGCAGGAAGACCACCTGAGCCTGGGCACCAATGCCGCGCTGAAGCTGCACCAGGTGCTGGAGAACTGCACCCGGATCCTCGCCATCGAGTACCTGCTGGCGGCCCAGGCTTTCGAATTTCTCAAGGAACAGCGTTTCGGCGCCGGCACCGGGCTTGTCTGGAGCCTGCTGCGCGAACGAGTCCCGGCCTATCACCAGGACCGCTGGCTGGCCCCCGACATCGCCAGTGCGGCGGCGCTGCTCAAGGAGCCGGCGCTGCTGGGCAGGCATTTTCCGAAGTTGCAATAAAAGGTTCTTCCCATAGCCAGCGTGCCAAGGCGCCGCCTGCCCGACTTGGTGGGTGACGACGGATAACGGATGTTTCCGGAGCGACTGGTAGTTATTACAAAACTCTCAAAAGGAGCATGAATGTGACTGCGCTAAACCTGATTCCCGGTCAACTGAGCCTGGCCCAACTGCGGGCCATCTACCAGCAGCCGCTGAGCCTGACCCTGGACGACAGCGCCTCGGCGCAGATCGACGCCAGCGTGGCTTGTGTCGAGCAGATCCTCGCCGAGAAACGCACCGCCTATGGGATCAACACCGGTTTTGGCCTCCTGGCGTCGACCCGTATCGCCAGCGCCGACCTGGAGAACCTCCAGCGCTCCCTGGTGCTGTCCCATGCCGCGGGCGTCGGCGAGCCCATCAGCGACGATCTGGTGCGCCTGATCATGGTGCTCAAGGTCAACAGCCTGAGCCGCGGTTATTCCGGCATCCGCCGCCAGGTGATCGATGCCCTGATCGCGCTGATCAATGCCCAGGTCTACCCGCATATCCCGCTCAAGGGGTCGGTGGGCGCATCCGGCGACCTGGCGCCGTTGGCGCACATGTCCCTGGTGCTGCTGGGCGAAGGCAAGGCCCGCTACAAGGGTGAGTGGCTGGACGCCCCGGCGGCCTTGAAAGTCGCCGGCCTGGCACCGTTGACCCTGGCGGCCAAGGAGGGCCTGGCGTTGCTCAACGGCACCCAGGTATCCACCGCCTTCGCCCTGCGTGGCCTGTTCGAAGCCGAGGACCTGTTTGCCGGGGCCCTGGTTTGCGGTGGCCTGACCGTGGAAGCGGTGCTGGGTTCGCGTTCGCCGTTCGATGCACGGATCCATGCCGCCCGGGGCCAGCGTGGGCAGATCGATAGCGCTGCGGCCTATCGCGCGTTGCTGGGCGAGCGCAGCGAGGTATCCGCTTCGCACCAGAACTGCGACAAGGTCCAGGATCCGTATTCCCTGCGCTGCCAGCCACAGGTGATGGGCGCCTGCCTGACCCAGTTGCGCCAGGCCGCCGAGGTGCTGGTGGTGGAAGCCAACGCCGTATCCGACAACCCGTTGGTGTTCGCCGCCGAAGGCGACGTGATCTCCGGTGGCAACTTCCACGCCGAGCCGGTGGCGATGGCTGCCGACAACATGGCCCTGGCCATCAGCGAGATCGGGTCCCTGAGCGAGCGTCGCATCTCGCTGATGATGGACAAGCACATGTCGCAGTTGCCGCCGTTCCTGGTGGCCAATGGCGGGGTCAACTCCGGCTTCATGATCGCCCAGGTCACCGCCGCGGCCCTGGCCAGCGAGAACAAGGCCCTGGCCCACCCGCATTCGGTGGACAGCCTGCCGACCTCGGCGAACCAGGAAGACCACGTGTCCATGGCTCCGGCTGCGGGCAAGCGCCTGTGGGAAATGGCCGAGAACACCCGCGGCATCCTCGCCGTGGAATGGCTGGCGGCCTGCCAGGGCCTGGATCTGCGCGAAGGCCTGAAGTCCTCGCCGGCCCTGGAGCAGGCCCGCGCCACCCTGCGCGAGCAGGTGGCCTACTACGAGAAGGACCGCTTCTTCGCGCCGGATATCAATGCCGCCAGTGACTTGCTGGCCTCGCGCTGCCTGACCGGCTTGCTGCCGGCCGGCCTGCTGCCGAGCCTGTAACCTCGGCCAGCGGCCCTGGGCCGCTGTCCAGCCAGACGCGGAACGTCTGCTTCAGCCACCGTGCACCGGCGTGCGCGGTGGTTGTCCAATAACAATAAAAGGGACGAAGACATGCAATCGCAAGAAACAGGATTACGGCGCGGCCTGACGGCGCGCCACATACGTTTCATGGCCTTGGGGTCGGCCATCGGCACCGGGTTGTTCTATGGTTCCGCCTCGGCCATCCAGATGGCCGGGCCGGCTGTGTTGCTCGCCTACCTGATCGGTGGCGCGGCGGTATTCATGGTGATGCGCGCCCTGGGCGAGATGGCGGTGCACAACCCGGTGTCCGGCTCGTTCGGCCACTACGCCAGCCAGTACCTGGGGCCATTGCCGGGGTTCATCCTGGGCTGGACCTATGCCTTCGAGATGCTGATCGTCTGCCTGGCGGACGTGACTGCCCTCGGCATCTACATGGGCTTCTGGTTTCCCGAGGTGGAGCGCTGGATCTGGGTGCTGTCCATCGTGCTGTTCATCGGAGCGCTGAACCTGTGCAACGTCAAGGTCTTCGGCGAGATGGAGTTCTGGCTGTCGTTGCTCAAGGTCGGGGCCATCGTGGCGATGATCCTCGGCGGCGTCGGCATCATGCTGTTCGGGATCGGCAGCGCGAGCCAGGAGCAGGCCACAGGGCTCGGCAACCTCTGGAGCCATGGCGGGTTCATGCCCAATGGCATCAGCGGGGTGATCGCCTCCTTCGCGGTGGTGATGTTCGCCTTCGGCGGCATCGAGATCATCGGGGTCACCGCTGGCGAGGCCAAGGACCCGCAGCGCGTCATTCCCAAGGCCATCAATGCCGTGCCCATGCGCATCCTGCTGTTCTACGTGCTGACGCTGCTGGTGCTGATGGCGATCTTCCCCTGGCCGCAGATCGGTACCCAGGGCAGCCCTTTCGTGCAGATCTTCGATAGCCTGGGGATCGGCTCGGCGGCGACCATTCTCAATATCGTGGTGATCTCCGCGGCGGTGTCGGCCATCAACAGCGATATCTTCGGTGCCGGCCGCATGATGTATGGCCTGGCCCAGCAGGGGCAGGCGCCCAAGGGTTTTGCCCAGGTCTCCAGGCACGGGGTGCCGTGGATGACCGTGGTGGTGATGGCGGCGACCCTGCTGATCGGCGTGGTGCTCAACTACCTGATTCCGGAGGACATCTTCCTCTTGATCGCTTCCCTGGCCACTTTCGCCACGGTCTGGGTATGGCTGATGATCCTGCTGACCCATGTGGCCATGCGCCGCTCCATGACCGCCGAGCAGGTGGCCGGGCTGCAATTCAAGGTACCGTTCTGGCCCTGGGCGCCGGCGGCGGCCATTGCCTTCATGCTGTTCATCTTCGCTGTCCTGGGCTACTTCCCCAAGACCCAGGCGGCGCTGCTGGTAGGCGTGGTGTGGATCGTGCTGCTGGTGCTGGCCTACAGGCTCTGGGTCAAGCCGGTAGCTGGCCAGGCGCGTTCCAGCGACGGCCACTCTTCTTTAACTATTGATCATTGACGGAGGCCTTGGATGAAGACTCTTTGGCAACACTGCAACGTCGCCAGCATGGCCCTGGGTAGCTACTCGATCATCGAGGATGCGGCCATCGTGACGTCAGGGGCGCACATCGAGTGGATCGGCCGGCGCGAACAGCTGCCGGCCAGCGATTACCAGCAGGTCCACGACCTGGCGGGCGCCTGGGTGACCCCGGGCCTGATCGACTGCCACACCCATACGGTGTTCGGTGGCAATCGCAGCGGCGAGTTCGAGCAGCGCCTGCAAGGGGTGAGCTATGCCGAAATCGCCGCCGCCGGTGGCGGGATCGCCAGCACCGTGCGCGCGACCCGGGCGGCCAGCGAGGACGAATTGTTCGCCAGTGCCCGCAAGCGCTTGCTGAGCCTGATGCGCGATGGCGTCACCAGCATCGAGATCAAGTCCGGTTATGGCCTGGACCTTTCCAGCGAACGCAAGATCCTGCGGGTGATCCGCCGGCTTGGCGAGGAACTGCCGGTCAGCGTGCGCAGCACCTGCCTGGCGGCCCATGCCCTGCCGCCGGAATATGCCGAGCGTGCCGACGACTATATCGAGCACATCTGCAGCGAGATGCTTCCGGCCCTGGCAGCCGAGGGGCTGGTGGACGCCGTGGATGCCTTCTGCGAATACCTGGCGTTCTCCCCGGCCCAGGTGGAGCGGGTGTTCATCGCCGCGCAAAAACTCGGCCTGCCGGTCAAGCTGCATGCCGAGCAATTGTCCTCGCTGCATGGTTCGAGCCTGGCGGCGCGCTACCAGGCCCTGTCCGCCGATCACCTGGAGTTCATGACCGAGGACGATGCCATCGCCATGGCCGCCTCGGGCACCGTGGCGGTGTTGTTGCCGGGGGCGTTCTACTTCCTGCGCGAGACCCAGTTGCCACCGATGGAGGCACTGCGCAAGCACGGGGTGAAGATCGCCCTGGCCAGCGACCTCAACCCAGGGACCTCGCCGGCGCTGTCGGTACGCCTGATGCTGAACATGGCCTGCACCTGTTTTCGCATGACGCCCGAGGAAGCCCTGGCCGGAGTCACCCTGCACGCGGCCAAGGCCCTGGGAATGGACAAGACCCACGGTTCGCTGGAGGTGGGCAAGGTGGCGGATTTCGTCGCCTGGCAAATAGATCGTCCCGCCGACCTGGCCTACTGGCTGGGCGGCGACCTGGAAAAGCGCGTGGTGCGCCACGGCGTCGAAGTGACTGTGTAGGAGAAGGCTTGTGGAAAAGGTTCTGAGCTTCAAACAAGGTCGGGTGCCACTGTTGATCAGCATGCCCCATGCCGGTACGCGCCTGACCCCGGCGGTGGCCGCCGGGCTGGTACCCCAGGCGCAGAGCCTGCCGGACACCGACTGGCATATCCCGCGGTTGTACGAGTTCGCCCAGGAGTTGGGGACCAGCGTCCTGGCGGCCGAGTACTCGCGTTTTGTCATCGACCTGAACCGGCCGTCCGACGACAAGCCGCTGTATGTCGGCGCCACCACGGGCCTGTACCCGGCGACCCTGTTCGACGGCGAGCCGCTGTTCGTCGAAGGCCAGGCTCCATCGAAGGCGGAGCGCGATGAGTACCTGGAGCAGATCTGGGGGCCATACCATCGGACCCTGCAAGACGAGCTGGCGCGGCTCAAGGCCGAATTCGGCTATGCCATGCTGTTCGATGCCCACTCGATCCGTTCGCTGATCCCGCACCTGTTCGAGGGCAAGCTGCCGGACTTCAACCTCGGGACCTTCAACGGCGCCAGCTGCGATCCGCAACTGGCCGGGCGCCTGGAGGGCATCTGCGCTGGCCATGGCGGCTACACCCATGTGCTCAACGGGCGCTTCAAGGGCGGGCACATCACCCGTCACTACGGCGATCCGGCGGAGCATGTGCATGCGGTACAGCTGGAGCTGGCGCAAAGCACCTATATGGAAGAGTTCGACCCCTTCCGTTACCGCGAGGACCTGGCGGCGCCGACCCAGGTGGTGCTCAAGGAACTGCTACAAGGCCTGCTGGCCTGGGGCCGCGAGCGCTACGGTCGCTGAGCTGCCAGGGCAGAAGCGAGCCCGGCCAAGCGCCGGGCTCGAGCTGTGGATGAGGCCAACAACCCCATTTTTCTCAAGGACATGCTCATTGCGTAATTCGGGTTTATGATGCCGGACGGCAGCATGAATGAAGTCCCTTCAGGGATGACCCCGACCTCCACGGAGCGCGTAATGAAGACTTTGTACCCACAGATCAAACCCTATGCCCGGCACGATCTGGCCGTCGACGAACCCCATGTGCTGTATGTCGACGAAAGCGGTTCGCCGGAAGGCTTGCCGGTGGTGTTCCTTCATGGTGGCCCGGGGGCCGGCTGCGACGGCGCGAGCCGCTGCTACTTCGATCCGACCCTGTACCGCATCGTCACCTTCGACCAGCGCGGCTGCGGACGCTCCAGTCCCCATGCCAGCCTGGAGAACAACACCACCTGGGACCTGGTGGCCGACCTGGAGCGCATCCGCGAGCACCTGGGCATCGACAAGTGGGTACTGTTCGGTGGTTCATGGGGCTCGACCCTGGCCCTGGCCTATGCCCAGACCCATCCCGATCGGGTGCTTGGCCTGGTCGTGCGGGGGATCTTCCTGGCCCGTCCCCAGGAGATCCAGTGGTACTACCAGTGCGGTGCCAGCCGCCTGTTCCCCGACTACTGGCAAGACTACGTGGCGCCAATTCCCCTGGAGGAGCGGCACGACCTGGTCAGCGCCTTCCACAAGCGCCTGACCGGCAACGACCAGATCGCCCAGATGCACGCGGCCAAGGCCTGGTCCGGCTGGGAAGGGCGCACCGCGACCCTGCGTCCCAACCCGCTGGTGGTGGATCGCTTCTCCGAACCGCAGCGCGCCTTGTCGATTGCCCGGATCGAGTGCCACTACTTCATCAACAACGCCTTCCTCGAACCTGACCAGCTGATCCGCGACATGGGCAAGATCGCCCATCTGCCGGGGATCATCATCCATGGGCGCTACGATGTGATCTGCCCGCTGGACAACGCCTGGGAACTGCACCAGGCCTGGCCCAACAGCGAGCTGCAGGTGATTCGCGATGCCGGCCATGCCGCTTCCGAGCCGGGTATCACCGACGCCCTGGTGCGGGCCACCGACCAGCTGGCCCGGCGCCTGCTCGACCTGCCGCCCGAAGAAGCATGAAGGGGCTGTTGCAGCGCGTGTCCGGCGCGCGCGTGGAAGTGGCCGGTGAAATCGTCGGTGCGGTAGACCAGGGCCTGCTGGTGCTGGTGGCGGTAGAGCCTGGGGATACCCGGGCCAACGCCGACAAACTCCTGCATAAGCTGCTTAACTATCGGGTGTTCAGTGATGCCGAGGGCAAGATGAACCTGTCCCTGGCCGATGTGCAGGGCGGCCTGCTGCTGGTCTCGCAGTTCACCCTGGCGGCGGACACCAAGAGTGGGTTGCGCCCGAGCTTTTCCACGGCGGCGCCTCCGGCCCTTGGCGAGGAGCTTTTCGACTACTTGTTAGTGAAGGCGCAACAGTTGCATGGCAAAGTGGCATCAGGACGCTTTGGTGCGGACATGCAGGTACATCTGGTCAACGATGGGCCAGTGACCTTCCTGTTACACACCTGAAGGTGTCCGAAACATCTTTTTCTACCGTTTTCGGCCGGAAACTGCTGTTTTTCACGATAAATACTTTGTTACCCCTGATGCGTTGTAACGCGGCCTACTAGATAATCGCGCGCTACGGGGATCAGCGTTCGTTGGTCCATTTTGACTTAAGTAGAGACTTGTCCACGGCCGTTTGGGGAATCATTTAGCCCCATCGGAGTCGGAACAATGCTCGCCAACCTGGCATGTAGATAGCTGGCCGTTGGTTTTTTGATCTGTTTTCGGCGAGGGTTGCTCGTGATTGTTAGTCCCTGTAATGCACCAAACTTGTTTGCCAAAAGGTTACGAAACGTACTGGTGACGGGCTCTGCGCTGGTCTGCCTGCTTGGCGCCGGTCCACTCATGGCATTCAACCTGGATGACGTATCGACCAAAGCCAAGGACCTGGCCGGGCAGAAGTACGAGGCTCCGCGCAGTAACCTGCCAGCCGAGTTCCGCGACATGAAGTTCGCGGACTACCAGAAAATCCGCTTCCTCACCGAAAAAGCCGAATGGGCCGACCAGAAGACCCCGTTCAAGCTGTCGTTCTACCACCAGGGCATGCACTTCGACACGCCGGTGAAGATCAACGAGATCAGCGCCAACAGCGTTTCCGAGATCAAGTACGATCCCAGCCGTTTCGACTTCGGTGACGTGACGTTCGATCCAAAAGCCACCGAGAAGCTGGGTTATGCCGGTTTCCGCGTGCTGTACCCGATCAACAAGGCCGATAAGCAAGACGAGATCATGACCATGCTGGGCGCGAGCTATTTCCGCGTCGTCGGCAAGGGCCACGTCTATGGCCTGTCCGCCCGTGGCCTGGCGATCGATACCGCCTTGCCGTCCGGTGAAGAATTCCCGCGCTTCAGCGAGTTCTGGATCCAGCAACCCAAGCCTACCGACAAGCACCTGGTGATCTACGCCCTGCTGGATTCGCCACGGGCCACCGGCGCTTATCGCCTGACCCTGCGGCCGGGCGCCGACACCATCGTCGACGTCAAGGCCCGGGTGTTCCTGCGTGACAAGGTGGGCAAGCTGGGCCTGGCTCCGCTGACCAGCATGTACCTGTTCGGCGCCAACCAGCCGTCGAAGGTCCTCAACTATCGTCGCGAGCTGCACGACTCCAGCGGCCTGTCGATCCATGCCGGCAACGGCGAGTGGATCTGGCGTCCGCTGAACAACCCGAAGCACCTGGCCGTGAGCAACTTCTCGGTTGAGAACCCGCGCGGTTTCGGCCTGCTGCAGCGTGGCCGCGACTTCAGCCACTACGAAGACCTCGACGACCGCTACGACAAGCGCCCAAGCGCCTGGATCGAGCCGAAGGGCGACTGGGGCAAGGGCACCGTCGACTTGGTGGAAATCCCGACTGCGGACGAAACCAACGACAACATCGTGGCATTCTGGAACCCGGAGAAGCAGCCAGAGCCTGGCCAGCCGCTGGATTTCGCCTACCGCCTGCACTGGACCATGGACGAAGCGTCCCTGCATTCTCCTGACAGCGCCTGGGTCGAGCAGACCCTGCGTTCCACTGGTGACGTCAAGCAGTCCAACCTGATTCGCCAGCCCGATGGCAGCGTTGCCTACCTGGTGGATTTCGAAGGTCCGTCCCTGGCGGCCCTGCCTGGGAGCGCCGAAGTGCGTAGCCAGGTCAGCGTCGGCGACAACGCCGAGCTGGTGGAAAACAACGTTCGCTACAACCCGGAAACCAAAGGCTGGCGCCTGACCCTGCGCTTGAAGGTCAAGGACCCGAGCAAGGCCACCGAGCTGCGTGCCGCCCTGGTGCGCGACATCCCGGCAGCCGAGCCGGCCAAGGCCTCGACTCCGAACTCCAGCTCCTCCGTGGCCAAGGCCGACAAAGTCGCCGCCAAGCAACAGGAGAAGAAAGAGAAGGAAGCCGCTGCCGCGGCGGCCAAACAAGCTGAAGCCAAGCAGCCTGAAGCCAAGCCGGCCAAGGACGCCAAGCATGCCAAGGACAAGGACGCCAAGGACAAGGATCCTAAAGACGCCAAGCAGCCTGCTGCTGCCGAAGCGGCCCCTGCCACACCGGAACCGGCCAAGACCGAGCAAGTCCTGACCGAGACCTGGAGCTACCAGTTGCCTGCCGATGAGTAACTCTCAACTACAGCCAGAGTCGCTTGCCGAGTACCTGGCCCACCTGCCCATGTCGGACCAGCAGCGCGCGGAGCTCGCGAGCTGCCAGTCCTTCAGCGAGTTGCACCAGCGCCTGTCGTCCAAGGCCTTCGATGAGTCCGCCGATGCCGCCCAGGCCTCGGTGGGCGAGCGCCTGACCCTCAGCACCGCGGCCGAGCTGAACGATGCCGAAATGCTCGCCGTCGATGCCGAGGGGCGTATCTGCCTCAAGGCCGCGCCGCCGATCCGTCGTACCCGGGTAGTGCCCGAGCCATGGCGCACCAATATCCTGGTGCGTGGCTGGCGGCGCCTGACCGGGCGCACCAACCCACCGGCACCGCCGAAGGACGAGCGAGTGCTGCCGGCTGCCCGCTGGCGCACCGTCGGTTCGATCCGTCGCTACATCCTGCTGGTGCTGATGCTTGGCCAGACCATCGTCGCCGGCTGGTACATGAAAGGCATCATGCCGTACCAGGGCTGGGCCTTCGTCGACCTGGAAGAAGTGGCGCACCAGCCGCTGATGCAGACCGCGCAGCAGGTCCTGCCCTACGCACTGCAGACCAGCATCCTGATCCTGTTCGGCATCCTGTTCTGCTGGGTCTCGGCAGGTTTCTGGACCGCGCTGATGGGCTTCCTGGAACTGCTGACCGGTCGCGACAAGTACCGCATCTCCGGCGCTAGCGCCGGCAACGAGCCGATCGCCGAGAACGCGCGCACCGCACTGGTGATGCCGATCTGCAACGAAGACGTGCCCCGGGTATTCGCCGGCCTGCGCGCCACCTTCGAGTCGGTGGCGGCCACCGGTGACCTGGATCGTTTCGACTTCTTCGTCCTCAGCGACAGCAACGACAGCGATATCTGCGTGGCCGAGCAACAAGCCTGGCTGGATGTCTGCCGCGAGACCAAGGGTTTCGGCAAGATCTTCTACCGTCGCCGTCGCCGCCGAGTGAAGCGCAAGAGCGGCAACCTCGACGACTTCTGCCGTCGGTGGGGCGGCGACTACAAGTACATGGTGGTACTGGACGCCGACAGCGTGATGAGCGGCGAATGCCTGACCAGCCTGGTACGCCTGATGGAAGCCACGCCGGACGCGGGGATCATCCAGACCGCGCCCAAGGCCTCGGGCATGGACACCCTGTATGCGCGCATGCAGCAGTTCGCCACTCGCGTCTATGGTCCGCTGTTCACTGCCGGCCTGCACTTCTGGCAGTTGGGTGAGTCCCACTACTGGGGCCATAACGCGATCATCCGCATGAAGCCGTTCATCGAGCACTGCGCCCTGGCGCCGTTGCCGGGCAAGGGCGCGTTCGCCGGTGCGATCCTCTCCCACGACTTCGTCGAAGCCGCGTTGATGCGCCGTGCCGGCTGGGGCGTGTGGATCGCCTACGACCTGCCGGGCAGCTATGAAGAGCTGCCGCCGAACCTGCTGGACGAGCTCAAGCGCGACCGCCGCTGGTGCCACGGCAACCTGATGAACTTCCGCCTGTTCCTGGTCAAGGGCATGCACCCGGTGCACCGCGCGGTGTTCCTCACCGGGGTTATGTCGTACTTGTCGGCGCCGTTGTGGTTCTTCTTCCTGGTGCTGTCCACGGCCCTGCTGGCGGTCAACACGCTGATGGAGCCGCAGTACTTCCTCGAGCCGCGGCAGCTGTATCCGCTGTGGCCGCAGTGGCATCCGGACAAGGCCATCGCGCTGTTCTCCACCACCATCGTGCTGTTGTTCCTGCCCAAGCTGCTCAGCATCATTTTGATCTGGGCCAAGGGCGCCAAGGAGTTCGGCGGCAAGTTCAAGGTGACCCTGTCGATGCTCCTGGAGATGCTGTTCTCCATGCTGCTGGCGCCGGTGCGGATGATCTTCCACACCCGCTTCGTGCTGGCCGCGTTCCTCGGCTGGGCGGCGACCTGGAACTCGCCACAGCGTGACGACGACTCCACCCCCTGGAGCGAGGCGGTGCGCCGCCATGGCCCGCAGACCCTGCTGGGCTTCTGCTGGGCGCTGCTGGTGATCTGGCTGAACCCCAGCTTCCTCTGGTGGCTGGTGCCGATCGTCGGTTCGCTGATGCTGTCGATCCCGGTGTCGGTGATCTCCAGCCGCGTCGGCCTGGGCCTGAAGTCCCGTGACGAGAACCTGTTCCTGATCCCCGAGGAATATGCACCGCCCCAGGCGTTGCTGGCCACGGACCAGTACACCCACGAGAACCGCTGGCACGCGCTCAACGACGGCTTCATCCGGGCCGTGGTGGATCCGCAGCAGAACGCCCTGGCCTGTGCCCTGGCCACTTCCCGCCATGCCCAGGCCGAGCCGATCGAGTGGCTGCGCCAGGAGCGCGTACGCCATGCCCTCAAGGTCGGTCCTGCGGCCCTGAACAACAGCGAGCGCCTGGCGCTGTTGAGCGATCCGGTGGCCCTGGGTCGCCTGCACCAGCTGGTCTGGAGCGAAGGCCACAGCCAATGGCTGGATGCCTGGCGCGAGTCGGTGACCGCCGATCCCCATGCCCCGCTGTTGCCGTTGCAGCCGCTAGCCGCGACGCCACAACCGGCGTAATGCCAACGCCCCCGGGTTCATGCCCGGGGGCGTTTTGCTTTCTGCACCCCGCTCATCCCCGGCGCTTTCGTCCGACAATAAAAACCTTGTGCAAATACCCGAGTGCGTTAGCATCGCACCCGCAAATTTCTGTGCGTGATCGACCACGACCTGGTATCCGAAGGTTCGCCAACAATGGACTGCGACGCGCAGACACCACAATAAAATGGCTTTCAGGGGACTTGAGATGAAGAAGTATTTTTCGCTGCTGCTGGCGGGGGCCGCAGCCATGCTGGCGGTCAGCACGGCCCAGGCCGGCGCCATCGACGACGCGGTCAAGCGTGGATCGCTGAAGGTGGGCATGGACCCGACCTACATGCCGTTCCAGATGACCAACAAGCGCGGCGAGATCATCGGTTTCGAAGTCGATCTGCTCAAGGCCATGGCCAAGTCCATGGGGGTCAAGCTGGAGATGGTCTCCACCGGCTACGACGGCATCATCCCGGCCCTGCTCACCGACAAGTTCGACATGATCGGCAGCGGCATGACCCTGACCCAGGAGCGCAACCTGCGCCTGAACTTCAGTGAGCCCTTCATCGTGGTCGGCCAGACCCTGCTGATCCGCAAGGACCTGGAAGGCACCATCAAGTCCTACAAGGACCTGAACAGCGCCGACTACCGCATCACCTCCAAGCTGGGCACCACCGGGGAAATGGTCGCCAAGAAGCTGATCGCCAAGGCCAAGTATCACGGTTACGACAACGAGCAGGAAGCGGTGCTGGACGTGGTCAATGGCAAGGCCGACGCCTTCATCTATGACGCTCCGTACAACGTGGTGGCGGTGAACAAGGTCGGCAACGGCAAGCTGGTATTCCTCGACAAGCCGTTCACCTACGAGCCGCTGGCCTTCGGCCTGAAGAAGGGTGACTACGACAGCATCAACTTCATCAACAACTTCCTGCACCAGATCCACGAAGACGGGACCTACGATCGGATCCACGACAAGTGGTTCAAGAGTTCCGAGTGGCTCAAGGACATGGAATAACACTCGCTCACCCAGACCGGGCTGCCCCGCTTGCGGGCAAGCCTCGTTTCTACAGGTTTGCGCAATCCATGTAGGAGCGAGGCTTGCCGGCGAAGGCGGTGTCCCTGGCGACCCAGCATTCGGAATCCGCAAACCCAATGAAACAGAACAAAGCCCAATGGCCCTGGCACGTGTTGACCGTGCTGGTGCTGGTCGGCCTGGCTGGCGCCCTGTACTACGCCACCTCGCTGATGTCCTATGAATGGCGCTGGAACCGCGTCCCGCAGTACTTCGCCTACCAGGCCGAGGAATCCCAGCGGGCGGCCGAGATTTCCACCGTCGCCGAGGTGGTGCGCAAGGGCGGCAAGGCTGAAGTCACCCTCAAGGGCGACTCCGGCAGCGAGCAGCACCTGAGCGTCGACGAAAGCAGCCTGCAGGTGGCCAGCGGCGACGACGTGGCCGAGGGCGATGTGGTCGGGGTGACCCGGCATTGGGCGGCGGGGCCGTTGTTGTGGGGCTTGTGGACCACTCTGTGGCTGTCGGTGGTGTCCGGCGTGCTGGGCTTGATGATCGGCCTGGCCACCGGCCTGTGCCGGCTGTCCAGCAACCCGACCCTGCGCGACCTGTCGACCCTCTATGTCGAGCTGGTGCGCGGCACGCCGCTGCTGGTGCAGATCTTCATTTTCTACTTCTTCATCGGCACGGTGCTCAACCTGTCCCGGGAATTCGCCGGGATCGCCGCGCTGTCGCTGTTCACCGGGGCCTATGTGGCGGAAATCGTCCGTGCCGGGGTGCAGTCCATTGCCCGTGGGCAGAACGAGGCGGCTCGCTCCCTGGGCCTGAGCGCCGGCCAGTCGATGCGCCATGTGGTGCTGCCCCAGGCCTTCAAGCGAGTGTTGCCGCCGCTGGCCGGGCAGTTCATCAGCCTGGTCAAGGACACTTCGTTGGTGTCGGTGATCGCCATCACCGAGTTGCTCAAGAGCGGCCGGGAAGTCATCACCACTTCGTTTTCGCCGTTCGAGATCCTGTTCTGCGTGGCGGCCCTGTACCTGTTGATCAACCTGCCGCTGTCGAAGATGGCCAGCCGGCTTGAGCGGAGGCTCGCGCAAAGTGATTGAAGTCCGCGATCTGGTAAAAGTCTTCGATACCCGTGGTCAAGTGGTGCGCGCGGTGGATAACGTCACCACCCAGGTGGCCAAGGGTGAAGTGCTGGTGGTGATCGGGCCGTCCGGTTCCGGCAAGTCGACCTTCTTGCGTTGCCTCAATGGCCTGGAGACCTTCGACTCCGGTTCGGTGAGCATCGATGGCCTGCAACTGGCCGATCCCAAGACCGATGTGAACGCCTACCGCCGCGAGGTGGGCATGGTGTTCCAGCACTTCAACCTGTTCCCGCACATGACCGTGCTGGATAACCTCTGCCTGGCGCAGAAGGTGGTGCGCAAGCGCGGCAAGCAGGAGCGCGAGGCCAAGGCCCTGGCCTTGCTGGAGAAGGTCGGCATTGCGCAGAAGGCCCACGAGTTCCCCTCGCGATTGTCCGGCGGCCAGCAACAGCGGGTGGCGATCGCCCGGGCCCTGGCCATGGAGCCCAAGGTGATGCTGTTCGACGAGCCGACCTCGGCCCTGGACCCGGAGATGGTCGGCGAGGTGCTGGATGTAATGAAGACCCTGGCCGTGGAAGGCATGACCATGGTCTGCGTGACCCATGAAATGGGCTTTGCCCGGGAGGTGGCGGATCGGGTGCTGTTCTTCGATCACGGCAAGCTGCTGGAAGATGCCGCGCCCGAGGTGTTCTTCAGCGCCCCCCGGGACCCTCGGGCCCAGGCCTTCCTGCGCCAGGTCCTGTAGCCGGCCTTGTAATCGCTGGAAGGCCCACAGGGCCTTCCAGCGGACGATCCGCCCCGCAGGCTCCTTAACAGCCTGCGGGTCAGACCTTGAAGCGTCCCACCAGGCTTTGCAGGTGAATCCCCAGGCGCGCCAGTTCGGCGCTCGAAGAGGCGGTCTCCTCGCTGGCCGACGACGTCTGCTCGGACACGTCGCGCACATTCAAGACGCTGCGATTGATCTCTTCGGCCACCGCGCTCTGCTGCTCCGCCGCTGCGGCGATCTGCTGGTTCATCGCCTGGATCGCCGAGACGGTGCGGGTGATGTTGTCCAGCGAGCCGCCAGCCCGGCGCGTCAGCTCGACGCTGCTGTCGGTGAGATTGCGGCTGGTGTCCAGGGTACTGGCCACCTGCTGCGTGCCGTTCTGCAGGCTGACGATCAGCTCGGCGATTTCCTCGGTCGATTGCTGGGTACGCTGGGCCAGGCTACGCACTTCGTCGGCCACCACGGCGAAGCCCCGTCCTGCCTCGCCGGCCCGGGCTGCCTCGATGGCGGCGTTGAGGGCCAGCAGGTTGGTCTGCTGGGCCACCGACTTGATCACGTCCAGGACACTGCCGATCTTGTCGCTCTCTTGCTTGAGCTGGCCCATGGCTTCGGTGGAGTGACTCACCTCACTGGCCAGGCGCTCGATCTGGGCGATGGCCTCGTTGACCACCCGGTCGCCCTCGCGGGCCTGCTGGTCGGCGGCCACGGCCGCTTCGGAGGCTTCCTCGGCGTTGCGCGCCACCTCTTGCACGGTGGCGGCCATCTCGTTCATGGCCGTGGCCACCTGGTCGGTCTCGACCTTTTGGCTGTTGACCCCGGCGCTGGTCTGTTCGGTAACCGCCGATAGCTGCTCGGCGGCGCTGGCGATCTGGGTCACGCCGTCGCTGATGCCGCCGATCAACTCCCGCAGGCCCTGGGTCATGCGCTGCATGGCCTTCTGCAACTGGCCCAGCTCGTCGCGCCGGTCCACTGCCAGGTTCTGGCTCAGGTCGCCAGCGGCCACACGCTCGGCGGCTTTGAGGGTCTGTTGCAAAGGCAGGTTGATCTGCCGGGTGATGGCCCAGGCGGCGATCAGGCCGAAGACCAGGGCCAGCACCGTGGCGATCAACAGCGTGCTGCGGGCCTGGCTGGCATCGGCGTCACGCTTGTGGGTCTGTTCGACGGTCAGTTGCTTGCTCAGGTCCATCAGGCGATCGCCCTGGGCGGCCATGCGCTTGAGGGCATCGGCACTGGCCTGCTCGGCGTCGCTGAAGGCGCTGACGGCGGCACGATAGGCCTTGAGCGAGTCGCTGGCCTGCTGCAGATTGGCGATGTGCTGCTCCGGCAGCCGGGACGGCAGGCTGGCCAGGTTGCCGAGGGCATTGTCGATGGCATCCAGGGCGGGTTGCCGGGCGTCGGCCTTGCCGCTGTAGGTGTAGCCACGCACCTGGAAGCGTGCCTGCTGGATCAGCTTGGACAGGTCGATGACGCTATTGAACTGGGCCACGCTATCGCCTTGCAGCAGCGCTTTCTCGACCTCGGCCACCCTGGCCACGGCGTTGTCCGCGGTGGCACCGAGCTGGGAGCGGGCGGTCTCGCGGCTGGCGGTGGCGCGGGTCATGTCGGTGAAGGCCTTCTGGTACTCGGCCACGGCATCCACCTGCTGGTCCACCAGGGCGATGCTTCCAGGTTGCTGCAGCTTGCCGCGGACCGCGCGCAGGCCTTCGTCGAGTTGCTTGAGCATGTCGCTGACCGCGGCGGGACCTTGCTCGCCATGGTTCATCTCGTAGCTGAGGCGGGCGATGCGCAGGTCCTTGGTCATGGCATTGAGCAAGGAGATATTGCCTAGCTTGTCGCCGCGATCGATCACCCGGGACAGGCCGTTCCAGCCGGTGGCGGTGATCAGCAGGGTCAGCAACAGCACCAGGCCGAAGCCGATGCCAAGCTTGCGGCTGACACTCACATTCCCCAAGTTTCTGGCTAGCCAACGGTACATGCTGCGAACTCCCTCTTTAGCGGTTTGGGCTTAACCATAGGCTATCGGCGGGAGCAGGGTTTTACTACAGCTGACTGGCGGGTTGCCACTACGACCGCAAAGTCCGGCTGGCCGGACCCTGGCGGTTCAGAACAGGCGGGACAACAGTGCGGTGACGGCCGTCTCGACCCGCAGGATGCGCTCGCCCAGCTGCACCGGTTGCAGGCCGGCCTTGCCCAACAGGTCGATCTCGTAGGGGATCCAGCCGCCTTCCGGGCCGATGGCCAGGGTCACTGGCTGGTCCAGGTTGCGCGGGCAGGGCGGATACGGGCCGGGGTGGCCTACCAGGCCCAGGGTGCCTTCGCTCAGGGCCGGCAGGCGGTCTTCGACGAAGGGCTTGAAGCGCTTCTCGATGACTACCTCGGGCAGGATGCTGTCGCGGGCCTGCTCCAGTCCCAGCACCAGCTGTTCGCGGATGGCCTCGGGGTCGAGGAAGGGCGTTTGCCAGAAGCTTTTTTCCACCCGGTAGCTGTTGACCAGCACCAGCCGGGGCACGCCCATGGCGGCCACGGTCTGCAGTACCCGGCGCAGCATCTTCGGCCGTGGCAGGGCCAGGACCAGGGTCAGCGGCAGCTTGGCCGGCGGCGCTTGCTCCAGGGTCACTTGCAGCTCGGCTTCGGCGGCTTCCAGGCGCAGCACCCGGGCGCTGCCCATCAAGCCGCCGATACGGCCCACCCGCAGGCTGTCGCCCACTGCCACGCGGTGCACCTCCTGCATGTGGACCAGGCGCCGGTCGCGCAGCACAACACGGTCGGCCGCGATGAAGTCGGCCTCCTCGAGCAGCAGCAGGTTCACGCTTGGGTCGCTGGCGGCTGGTCGTTGTGGTCGTCGGCCGGGGTGTCGTCCGGATGCTCGCCGCGCTTGCTGATCAGCCCACCGAACAGGACGCCGATCTCGAACAGCAGCCACATGGGCACGGCCAGCAAGGTCTGGGAGAAGATGTCCGGCGGGGTGAGGATCATGCCCACCACGAAGCAACCGATGATCACGTAGGGACGGATCTTCTTCAGGTACTCCACGTTGACCACGCCGATCCACACCAGCAGCACCACGGCCACCGGGATCTCGAAGGCCACGCCGAAGGCGAAGAACAGGGTCATGACGAAGTCGAGGTAGCTGGTGATGTCGGTCATCATTTCCACGCCGGCCGGGGTGGCGGCGGCGAAGAACTTGAAGATCAGCGGGAACACCAGGAAATAGGCGAACGCCATGCCCACGTAGAACAGCAGGATGCTCGACACCAGCAGCGGCACGGCGATGCGCTTCTCATGCTTGTACAGGCCCGGGGCGATGAACCCCCAGATCTGGTGCAGGATCACCGGGATCGCCAGGAACAGCGAGACCATCATGGTCAGCTTCAATGGCGTGAGGAACGGCGAGGCGACGTCGGTGGCGATCATCGTCGCGCCGGCCGGCAGGTACTGGCGCAGCGGCGTGGAGACGATGGTGTAGATCTGCTGGGTGAAGGCGAACAACCCGGCGAAGATGATGAAGATCGCCGCTACGCAGCGCAGCAGGCGGGTCCGCAGCTCGGTGAGGTGCGATACCAGCGGCATGTGTTGGTCGTTCTCTGGAATATCGCTCATGGTGCTCGCGGCGGCAAAGTAGGGTCTTGGGGAGCCTCGGGTGCGGGCGTTGCCGCTGGGGTTGCAGGCTCTGCGGTCGGCGTCGCAGGTACTTCGGCCGGCGCAGCGGCTTCACCTGCAGTGGTGGCAGGCGTCGTTGCGACCTGTTCGGCTACCGGCTCCACGGGCGCAGGCTGTTGCTGGGTCGGGGCGAGGATTTTCCGCGCCTCCTGTTCCAGCGACAGGATGTGCTCGTTGTGCAACTGCCGACGGATCTCGTCGGCGCCGATCTCACGTTCAACTTCCTGTTTTATCGCGTTGAAGCTGCGCTTGAGGCGCCCGACCCAGAGGCCAGCGGTGCGCGCAGCGCCGGGCAGGCGCTCGGGGCCGAGCACCAGCAGGGCCACCAGGCCCACCAGCAGCAGTTCAGAGAAGCTGATACCAAACATTAGTCAGTGCTCACGAGTCTTTGCGGGTCGGCTCTTCGACTTTCTGCGCCTGCACATCGATGGTGTGCGGCTGGTTCAGCGGCGCGCCCTGTTGTGGCTGGGCCGGCTGGGCAGCTTGTGCGGCGGGAGGTACCACGGGTTCGGCTGGTTTCTCGTCGTCGTTCATGGCCTTGCGAAAGCCCTTGATCGATTCGCCGACATCGGTACCCAGGTTCTTGAGCTTCTTGGTGCCGAATACCAGTACCACGACCACCAGGATGACGATCCAGTGTTTCCAGTCAAAAATGCCCATGCTGCGTTTCCTCTTAGAAAATTGTTCAGGCGGACGGACGCGAGGCTTTCTCGGCGTGTCCGGACAGGCCGAAACGGCGGTCCAGCTCATCGAGCACGGCCTGGGGATGCTGCCCCAGCTGCGCGAGCATGACCAGGGTATGGAACCACAGGTCCGCGGTTTCGTAGATCACATCGCTGCAGTCGCCGCTGGCGGCGGCGTCCTTGGCGGCGATGATGGTTTCCACCGATTCTTCGCCGACTTTCTCCAGGATCTTGTTCAGGCCCTTGTGATACAGGCTGGCCACGTAGGAACTGTCGGCAGCGGCGTTCTTGCGCTCCTCCAGCACTTGGGCCAGGCGGGTGAGGGTATCGCTCATGTCAGTGTCCTGCAGAATAAATCGCGTGCGGGTCCTTGAGGACCGGTTCGACGGTTTTCCACTCGCCATCTTCATAGACGCGGTAGAAACAGCTGTGGCGGCCGGTATGGCAGGCAATGTCGCCGATCTGCTCGACCATCAGGATGATCACGTCGGCGTCGCAGTCCAGGCGCATTTCATGGAGCTTCTGCACATGCCCGGACTCTTCGCCCTTGCGCCATAGCTTGCCACGCGAACGTGACCAGTAGATGGCACGCTGCTCGGCGGCGGTCAGGCTCAGTGCTTCGCGGTTCATCCAGGCCATCATCAGTACGCGCCCGGTCTTGTGATCCTGGGCGATGGCCGGCACCAGGCCGTGCTCATCCCATTTGATCTGGTCCAGCCAATCTTTCATTTTCGACTCCGACAACCGGGCTCGACCCGCTGGTGACGCCTCGGCGATTTCGACAGTTTGCCAGCAGGCCGCGCCACTGGCTATCGGCGCACGATCAGATACAGACCCACCGCGATCATGATGCCGGCGGGCCAGTGCCCCAGTTCCTGCAGCGGGCCGCCGGCGGCCAGGATCGCGCCGCCGCCCAGGTGGGCGGTGCCGAGCAGGCGCAGGAACCAGTCGTCCTTGCGCCGCTGCCAGGGGGCCGGAGGGTCGGCGGCATGGGGTTGCGACATGCGCTCGAGCAGGTCGCGGGTCATGTTGGCCAGGTGCGGCAACTGTTCGATCTGGCTGTGGATATTGCCCAGCACTGCCTTGGGGCTGACCCGCTCGCGCATCCAGCGTTCGAGGAAGGGTTGCGCGGTGTTCCACAGGTCCAGCTCCGGATACAGCTGGCGCCCCAGGCCCTCGATGTTGAGCAGGGTTTTCTGCAGCAGCACCAGTTGCGGCTGGACTTCCATGTTGAAGCGCCGGGCGGTCTGGAACAGGCGCATCAGTACTTGGCCGAAGGAAATGTCCTTCAACGGTTTTTCGAAGATCGGTTCGCAGACCGTACGAATCGCCGCTTCGAACTCATTGAGCTTGGTTTCCGCCGGGACCCAGCCCGAGTCGATGTGCAGTTGGGCTACACGGCGATAGTCACGCTTGAAGAAGGCGAACAGGTTGCGCGCCAGGTAGTCCTGGTCTTGCGGGGTGAGGCTGCCGACGATGCCGCAGTCGATGGCGATGTAC
This sequence comes from Pseudomonas sp. FW507-12TSA, assembly GCF_058781435.1. Classification (NCBI taxonomy): domain Bacteria; kingdom Pseudomonadati; phylum Pseudomonadota; class Gammaproteobacteria; order Pseudomonadales; family Pseudomonadaceae; genus Pseudomonas; species Pseudomonas sp. FW507-12TSA. The sequence continues at coordinate 79,884 of NZ_JBYSWT010000007.1, read as the reverse complement.
TGCGGGCTCCAGGGCTGCACGGTGCTGACGAAGATGTTGCCCGGATGCATGTCGGCGTGGAAGAAACTGTCGCGGAACACCTGGGTGAAGAAGATCTCCACGCCACGCTCGGCGAGCATCTTCATGTCGGTGCGCTGGTCGGCCAGGGTCGCAAGGTCAGTGACCTGGATCCCGTAGATGCGCTCCATCACCAGCACCTTCGGCCGGCACCAGTCCCAGTAGACCTGGGGCACGTAGAGCAGCGGCGAGCCTTCGAAGTTGCGCTTGAGCTGGCTGGCGTTGGCCGCCTCGCGCAGCAGGTCGAGCTCGTCGTAGATGGTCTTCTCGTAGTCGCTGACCACATCCACCGGGTGCAGCAGGCGAGCGTCGGCGGAGACCTTCTCCGCAGCGCGGGCGAGGATGAACAGCCAGGCCAGGTCCTGGGCGATGACCGGCTTGAGCCCCGGGCGGATCACCTTGACCACCACTTCCTCGCCGGTCTTGAGCTTGGCGGCATGCACCTGGGCCACCGAGGCCGAGGCCAGGGGCTCGATGTCGAAGCGGCTGAACACATCGCTGATCTTCTTGCCCAGCTGCTCTTCGATCAGGGCCACGGATTTTTTCGAGTCGAACGGCGGCACCCGGTCCTGCAGCAGCATTAGTTCGTCGGCGATGTCTTCCGGCAGCAGGTCACGGCGGGTGGACAAGATCTGCCCGAACTTGATGAAGATCGGTCCCAGGTCCTGCAACGCCAGGCGCAGGCGTGCGCCACGGCTCAGGTCCAGCGGCTTGCGCGGAAACCAGCGCCAGGGCAGGGCGAAGCGCAAGGCCAGGAGAAACCAGGGCAGGGGCAGGGCGAACAGCAGGTCATCGAGGCGGTAGCGGATCACGACGCGCTGGATGCGCAACAGACGGCGGACGGCAAGCAGCTTCATGCGTTATCGCTTGGGTCAGGGGATCGGGAAAGGCGCTCGACACGCGCCTCTAGACGTTCCAGGTCGAGTTTGGCCTGGTCCAGTTCGCGAAAGCGCGCCTCGGCTTCATGCTGGCCCACCAGGGCCCGCGATTCTTCGGCGAGGAATTCGGCCAGGCTCTGGTTGAGGCTGGCGAATCCCTGCTGGTACCAGCCTGCGCGGCTGCGTACGTGGCCGCTGAACAGCTGGGTGGCCACCGGGCCGAGCCAGCGCGAGAGTTCGTACTCCCAGTCCAGCTCCAGGTCCTGGAGGACCGCCGCCAGGTCCAGCAGCACGCCGCTGTCGCCTTCGAGTTCCACTTGCGGGCCATGCAGGACGCCGGTCTTGTCCTTGCTCAGGGCCAGGCGCACCAGGCTCGCTGCCGGTGCGCGCAGGGTACAGTCAGGATCGGCGGCCCACTGGGAGGCCAGCATCAGGCCTTCGTCGCTGGGCAGGATGAACAGCCGCAGCGCCGGAGCCTGGCAGTCCACGGCGATCACCTTGCCGCCCAGGTGCTGCAGGCGCGGCAACGCCGTGCTGTCCAGGCGCAGCACCCGATTGATGCCGGTCTCGACGCTGGCGAGCAGGCCGCTGAACAACATCAGGGCTTGATGCCGCGGTGCAGGGCGACGATGCCTGCAGTCATGTTGTGGTAGGTCACCCGGTCGAAGCCGGCCTCGACCATCATCGACTTCAGGGTTTCCTGGTTCGGGTGCATGCGGATCGACTCGGCCAGGTAGCGATAGCTTTCCGAGTCGTTGGTGATCAGCTTGCCGGCCAGGGGCATGAAGGCGAACGAATAGGCGTCGTAGACCTTGGACATCAGCGTGTTGGTCGGCTTGGAGAACTCCAGCACCAGCAACCGGCCACCGGGCTTGAGTACCCGCAGCATCGAGCGCAGGGCGTCTTCCTTGTGGGTCACGTTGCGCAGGCCGAAGGCGATGGTCACGCAGTCGAAATGGTTGTCCGGGAAGGGCAGTTTTTCCGCGTCGGCCTGGACGAACTCGACATTGCCGGCCACACCCAGGTCCAGCAGGCGGTCACGGCCGACCTTGAGCATGGATTCGTTGATGTCCGCCAGGACGACTTGGCCGGTAGGGCCCACAAGGTGGGAAAACCGCTTGGTCAGGTCGCCAGTGCCGCCAGCGATATCCAGTACGCGGTTGCCTGGACGCACGCCCGACAACTCGATCGTGAAGCGCTTCCACAGGCGGTGCATGCCGCCGGACAGCACGTCGTTCATCAGGTCGTACTTGGCCGCTACCGAGTGGAACACCTCAGCGACTTTTTCCGCTTTCTGGCTCTCGGGAACGTTCTTGAAGCCGAAGTGAGTGGTGGGTTCGGCATCGCTGCCTTTGCGCTGGTCAGTCATATCGCTGTCACCAAAAGAGAATGCGGGACATTCTAATGCCGGTGACCGTCTTTGTCTTGGCAAGGCTGAATGTAAGATAGCGATCCGCCGGGACGATTTGACGCACTCAGGGTCAAGGCGTTTCTGGCGAGTCCCGAAATAGCAGGAGTCCTTCAATGGCCCGTATTAGTGTTGAACGTGCCCATGGCCTGGGTAAGCAGGCAGCCCGTGAAAAGGCCGACAAACTGGCGCAGAAACTCGCCGATCAATATGGCCTCGAGCCACGCTGGGCGGGGGATACCCTGAATCTCAAGCGCTCCGGGGTCAAAGGCGCGGTGCATGTGGGCGAGTCGTCGATCCGCATCGACGTGGAGCTGGGCATGCTGATGTCGGCCATGAGCGGTACCATCAAGGCCGAGATCGAGAAGGCCCTGGACAAGGCCCTGGCCTGATCCCGGACGGCACGCCGCCTGGCGTGCTTTGCCGGTGAGTCGCGGGGCACTGCAAGGGGGCTCGAGAGCGATCACCGGCAAGTCGGCCCATAACTGGGCGATCATTGTTTTATTGCATTCGTTAGGGTGCCGATTCTAATTTTTCTCTCTAGGTTGTGCCTCAAGTCCTCTTTCCGAGGACAGTTCCTCAAACCTTCTGCGCATGAGGTGCACCATGGCCAAAGTAATCCTGAAGAAAAAAGTTGATGCTCAATCGACTGCTCTGAGCGAAGTCAAATCCTATGCTCGCAAGATCTGGTTAGCTGGCCTGGGCGCCTATGCCAAAGTCGGCCAGGAAGGTAGCGACTACTTCCAGGAGTTGATCAAGGCTGGTCAATCCGTTGAAAAGAAAGGCAAAAAAGTTGTGACTGAACAACTTGAGGCGGCCAACAGTCAGATCGATAGCGTCAAGGGGGATGTCACTACTCTTAAAGGTCGGGTCGAAGTGCAACTGGATAAAGTCGAGAAGGCTTTTGATACGCGCGTCGCCAGTGCCTTGAATCGTATCGGCATTCCGTCTAAACATGACGTTGAGACACTCTCTGCTAAGCTCGATGAGCTGACCGCACTGCTCGAACGTGTCGCGCGTAAACATTAAGGAGAACGGGATGGCTGGTAAAAAGAATACTGAAAAAGAAGGCAGCTCGTGGATCGGGAAAGTCGAAGAGTACTCCCGTAAAATTTGGCTTGCTGGTTTAGGCGTGTACTCGAAAATCGACTCTGACGGCAGCAAGCTTTTCGAATCCTTGGTCAAGGATGGCGAGAAAGCCGAGAAGCTGACCAAGAATGTAGTCGGCAAGAAAGTCGACGCCGCCAAAGACTCCGCGAACTCGGCCAAGTCGCGCATCAGCGACGTCAAGGACCGCGCGCTGGGCAAGTGGGATGAGCTGGAAGGAGCTTTCGACAAGCGCCTGAACAGTGCCATTTCGCGCCTGGGCGTACCGAGCCGCAATGAAGTGAAGGCGCTGCACGACAAGGTCGATACCCTGACCAAGCAGATCGAGAAACTCACTGGTGCCAAGGTTGCGCCGGTCGCGGCCAAGACCGCAGCGGCCAAGCCCCTGGCCAAGCCAGCCGCCAAGCCAGCCGCCAAGGCCGCTGCGAAACCGGCCGCCAAGCCCGCTGCCAAGACCGCAGCTGCCAAGCCTGCGGCCAAACCGGCAGCCAAGCCAGTCGCGGCCAAACCCGCGGCCAAGCCGGCCGCCAAGCCTGCGGCGAAAACCGCAGCGGCCAAGCCGGCCGCCAAGCCTGCGGCGAAAACCGCAGCCGCCAAGCCTGCAGCGAAGCCGGCCGTGGCGAAGAAGCCAGCCGCCAAGAAGCCCGCGGCCAAGCCGGCAGCCAAACCTGCCGTCGCGGCCAAGCCTGCAACCGCAGCCCCGGCAGCCTCGGCCAGCTCTGCGAACTCCGTCGCAGCGCCGGCCCCGGCTTCCAGCCCGGCCGCTACCTCGACCCCGGCGGCGCCAAGCAGCCAGTCCTGATTCCATCAGGCAGACGAAAACGCCCGGCCTGTGAAGACCGGGCGTTTTTCATGGGCGCCCGGCAGCCCTGCTACGGATGTTCGTCCAGGTAGCGCAGGGCCATTTGTTCGGTGGCCAGCTTGGCGGGCGGCAGCAAGTGCGGTGCCACCAGCATCATGATCTGGTAGACCACCAGGCGCACTTCCCCTTCACGATCGAGAATCCGCTGGTAATCCAGGGAGAACAGCAAGGTCATGGTGATCTGTTCCACCAATTGCCCCAGGGCCTGGGTGCCGCTGACCAGTTGCCCCATGGTCTTGAGTCGCGCCAGCAGCGCCGCGAGCGTGCGCTTGAGGGCGTTGAGCAGGTTGCGAATGCCCTTGGCCAGCTTCGGCAGGCGGCCGGCCAGGTTGGACAGGTCCTGGAACAGGAAGCGGTAGTGGGCCAGGCGCTCGACGATCAGGTGCAGGAACAGCCAATAGTCTTCCGGTGCCAACTGGGCATCGGAGGGTGGGTCCAAAAGCGGCGTCAATTCGTTCTGGAAACGCTCGAAAAGACCGAGGACCAACGGCTCCTTGCCATGGAAATGGTAATAGAGGTTGCCGGGGCTGATTCCCATTTCATTGGCCACCTCCATGGTGGAGACATTGGGCTCGCCCTTCTGGTTGAACAACTGCAGGGCACATTCGAGTATCCGGTCGCGGGTCTTCATCCTGACTTCTTGTCGGTCCATTGAGGGCGCGGCGATGAGCGCCGCAGGGCAAGGGGTATTCAGCGCACGCGCACATAGGTGCCCGGCGCGGCCTCCATCGGTGGATATTTCTGGCTGCCGAGGACGGCCAGGGTGTCCCGTTGCGCTCCCGAGCGTTCCTGGATCCAGGCCAGCCACTGGCTCCACCAACTGCCATCGACATGCTTGGCATCGTAGTACCAGGCCCGGGGGTCGCTGCTGAGCTTGGGGCTCTCCACGTAGTTCGCCTTGGGATTGCCTGGCGGGTTGAGGATGCTCTGGACATGCCCGCTGTTGGACAATACGAAACGGCGCTCGCCACCCAGCAGCAGGGTCGAGCGGTACACCGCGTCCCACGGGGTGATGTGGTCGTTGATCCCGGCCACGCTGAAGCTGTCCACCGTGACCTTCTGCAGGTCGATTGGCGTGCCGCATACCTCCAGGCCACCGACGTGGCTCATGGGGTTGTGCTTGAAGAAGTCCAGCAGGTCGCCGTGCAGGGCCGCCGGTAGCCGGGTGCTGTCGTTGTTCCAGTAGAGAATGTCGAAGACCGGCGGCTCCTTGCCCAGCAAATAGTTGTTGACCCAGTAGTTCCAGATCAGGTCGTTGGGCCGCATCCAGGCGAACACCCTGGCCATGTCGCGACCGTCCAGCACGCCTTGCTGGTAGGAACGGCGCTTGGCCGCTTCCAGGGTCTTTTCGTCGGCGAACAGGGTGGCCGGGCTATCCAGTTGACTGTCCAGCAGGCTCACCAGGTAGGTGGCGCTGGAGACCCGGCGCAGTTGTCGCTTGGCTTGCAGGTGGCCTTGCAGGGCGGCGATGGTCAGGCCGCCAGCGCAGGCGCCCATCAGGTTCACATCACGACTGCCGGTGATGGAGCGAGTGACGTTCATGGCCTCTTCGACGGCCTCGACATAGCTCGACAGACCCCATTCGCGATGGCGCACATCCGGATTGCGCCAGCTGACCATGAACACCTGGAGGCCGTTCTTCAGGCAGTACTGGACGAAGCTGTTGGCCGGGCTGAGGTCGAAGATGTAGTACTTGTTGACCTGGGGCGGCACGATCAGCAGGGGCTTGGCGTACTGCTTCTCGCTCATGGGACTGTACTGGATCAGCTCCAGCTGCTCGTTGCGAAACACCACCGAGCCCGGGGTGACGGCCAGGTTCCTGCCGACCTCGAAGGCGTGCTTGGTGACCTGGCTGGGCAGGCCGTTGTTGTGCAGCAGGTCGTCCACCAGGTTGCCGATGCCACGCACTACGCTGTTGCCGCCGGTGTTGAAGAGCTCCTTGACCGCCAGCGGATTGAGCAGGGTGTTGGACGGCGATACCGCGTCGTTGAGCAGGGAGAAGGCGAAGTGCGCGCGAGCCCGGTCGTCATCCTCCATGCCGCTGTGGTCGATCCAGTCCCGCACCTGCTTCTGCCAGCTCAGGTAGGCCTGCAGGCCTCGCTTGTAGAAGGGATTGAGGCTCCAGGCCGGGTCGGCGAAGCGATTGTCCTTGGGATTGGGCTTGTGCAGCGTCTCGCCCAGCAGCACCCGGCCCAGCTGGTTGCCCAGGGCCAGGGTGTGGCGAACGCTGTGCAGCGGGTTGCGCAGGCTGTGGGCGGCCAGGCTGCGCAGGGTGGAGAGCAAGTCCCGCCCCCGCAGGCCAGTGATCGCGCTCTGCGCTGTGATATAGGTCGCAGGGGCGGGCAGCGAGCCCTGTGCAGGCTTGTCTTGCATGAGTCAACACTCCTTCGTCAAACCACTAACAAGCAGACCAATTCAAGACAAATACCTTAGTCGGTCCTGGCCCTTCTTGCGCGCGACGGTCCTGTCGACGGGGATGTTTTACTTGGTGGGCTGCGCGGGTAGCGGATGCGGGTGCATCACGGCGCGTTGCCGTTCCTCCTGGAGGAACTTCATGATGATCGGGGCGACAGCTTCGGCCCGGGTGATGAGGAACAGGTGGCCGTCATCGATGATGTGCAGCTGGGCGTTGGGGATGCGCCAGGCCAGCATGCGCATGTTGATCAGGGGGATCAGCGGGTCGTCGTCGCCGGCCAGGACCAGGGTCGGCTGGTGGATCTTGTGCAGCCAGTGGATGCTGGTCCAGCCCACTCCGGCGAACAACTGCCAGTAGTAGCCCAGCTTGCCCGCCGAGCGCACTTTCGCCGCGTGCTCGGCCGCCAGGTTCGGGTCGCGGCGAAAGGCACCGCCGTAGATCAGCGGGGCGATCCGCATGACGTGGGACGGCTGCACGTAGCGCCGTGGGCTGGCCATCATCCACAACACCTTGGGCTTGCCGGGGACCATGAAGGCGCCGGCGGCCGTGGCGGCCAGCACCAGCTTCTTGCAGCGCTCGGGATAGTCGTAGGCGAACTGCTGGGCCAGGGCCCCGCCCCAGGACACGCCCACGGCGTTGACCTGGCCATAGTCGAGGTAGTCGAGCATCCGCGCGGTGAGCTTGGCCAGCCCTGGAAAGCGGTAGGGCCGGCTCGGGGTCGATGAGCCGCCCACGCCCGGGACATCGAAGGCGATGACCTCCAAATCCGGGTCCAGGGCCTGGACGAAGGGGAACACCAGCTCCAGGTTGGCGCCGATGCCGTTGAAGATCAGCAGCGGCGTCAAGTGCGGCTTGCCGGGGCGAACCGCGGTGCGGATGGTCTGGCCATCCAGGTCGACGGTGCGGAAGATGAAGGAATGTGGCATGCCGTAGCCCTGTGTGTTGAACCTTTGGAGGCGCCGGTCCGGCCACCTCCGGATTTCCTGAGGCCAGGCCTCGTATCAAGAATAGGGCGTGGCGGCACCTTGGGTAGCCGCCGTTGATGCCTGTTTAGCGTTCGTGCACATAGGTGCCCGGCGAGGCCTCGCCGGCCACGTATTTCTTGCTGCCCAGCCCGCTTGGCGCCGGCTTCAGCTCCCCCGAACGCTCTGCTTGCCAGGCCTGCCAGTACAGCCACCAGGAATCGGTGTGCTTGACCGAGTTCTCCTGCCACTGGTCGGGACACTCCGGGATCTCGGAGCTGGTCATGTAGCGCGCCTTGGGGTTGCCCGGCGGGTTGAGGATGCTCTGGATATGGCCGCTGCTGGACAGCACGAACTCCACATGGCCGCCGAACAGTTGCGCCGACTTGTAGCAGGACTTCCAGGGCGTGATGTGGTCGTTGGTGCCGGCCAGGGAGAAGATGTCGGCGGTCACCTGCTTCAAGTCGATTGGCGTGCCGCACACTTCCAGGGCATTGGCCCGGGTCAGTGGGTTGTTCTTGAACATTTCGATCAGGTCGCCATGGAAGGCGGCGGGCAGGCGCGTGGTGTCGTTGTTCCAGAACAGGATGTCGAATACCGGTGGTTCGTTGCCCAGCAGGTAGTTGTTGACCCAGTAGTTCCAGATCAGGTCGTTGGGGCGCATCCAGGCGAAGACCTTGGCCATGTCCCGGCCTTCGAGGACACCGGCCTGGTAGGAGTGGCGCTTGGCCGCCTCCAGGGTCTGCTCGTCGACGAACAGCGCCACCTGGGTATCCACGGTGGTATCGAGCACGCTGACCAGCAGGGTCAGGGCGTTGACCTTCTTCTGCCCCAAGGCCGCGTAGTGCCCCAGCAGCGCGGTGCAGGTAATGCCGCCGGAGCAGGCGCCGAGCATGTTCACGTCGTCGCTGCCAGTGATGGCGGTGACCACGTCGACCGCTTCCTTCAAGGCCTCGATGTAGGTGGACAGGCCCCATTCGCGCTGGGCCTTGGTGGGGTTGCGCCAGCTGACGATGAAGGTCTGCACGTTGTTGCGCAGGCAGAAGCGCGCCAGGCTCTTGTCCGGGCTGAGGTCGAAGACGTAGAACTTGTTGATCTGCGGCGGTACCACCAGCAGTGGTCGCTCATGCACCTGCTCGGTGATCGGCCGGTACTGGATCAGCTCCAGCACATCGTTGCGGAACACCACGGCACCTTCGCTGGTGCCCAGGTTCTTGCCCACTTCGAAGGCATCCATGTTGACCTGGCTGGGCATGCCGCCGTTGTGCACCAGGTCCTTGGCCAAGTGTGACAGGCCGTCCAGCAGGCTCTTGCCGCCGGTCTCGAAGAACCGCTTGACCGCGGCGGGGTTGGCCGCGCTGTTGGTCGGGGCCATGGCCTCGGTCAGGAGGTTGATCACGAAATGCCCGCGGCTGATGTCCTGTTCGGACAGGCTGCTGCTGCCGATCCAGTCGTGGAGCTCCTTGCGCCACGCCAGGTAGGTTTGCAGGTAGCGCCGGTAGAGCGGGTTCTGGCTCCAGGCCGGGTCGATGAAGCGACGGTCGTCACCGTCGGGCTGCAAGGGCGACTTGCCGAGCAACACGTTCTTCAGTTCGAGGCCGAAGTGCGCGACGTGCTTGACGCTGTGGATGGGTTGTTTGATGGCCTGGGCGAGCACCATGCGAGCAGAGGTAAGCAGATCCTTTCTACGCAAGCCGATGACTGGATTGAGCCCCAGGGTGTTCTCCGAGGCTTGGCGTTTCAGGTCATCGTTGTTCTTGTTACTCATCTACGACGCTCCATTGTCCTGAGACGAGTACCGGACCTGCTGTGTAGTTACACAGCACGAGGCCAGGCACTACTACTCGGGTGACCGTTGATTGCCACTGCTGCGGTTACTTTGCAGAACTCTGCAGGGAACTTGCCAGATCCATTGGTTACCCGAGTTTATTTTTTTTCGCAAGCAGGCCATTCATTGGCCATGCAGCCCTGCATTCAAACAGATGAAATTAGAAAATGCCCTCTAAACAGCCGGAGCCTTGAGCTAGAGCATCAGCTTGACCACGGACTCGCTCGGATCGCGGGATTTGCCGGCGGCCTCGAGTTGCTGCAGATAGTCGCTCCACAACTCTTCCTGGCGCAGCGCCAACTGGTACAGGTAGTCCCAGGTGAACAAGCCGCTGTCATGGCCGTCGTCGAAGGTCAATTTCAGTGCGTACTGGCCGGCGGGCTCGATCTTGTCCAGGCCGACGCCGAGCTTGCCGAACTGCAGGATGGGGTTGCCGTGGCCCTGGACCTCGGCGGAGGGGGAGTGGACCCGCAGGAACTCCGCAGGCAGGTGGTAGACCTCGTCCGGCCCGTAGGTCAGGGTCAGGGTCTTGGAGGCTTTGTGCAGGTTGATGCCGGTGGGCAGGCGAGCCATGGACGTTCTCTCTTGAGCTTCAAGCCCTAAGCTTCAAGCCACAAGAAGGGAGATTCAAGCCATCGCGGATAAAACAGCAGGGAAGGGTTGCTGCAAGCGACGCGAATCGGTCTGTCGCTTGCAGCTCGCAGCCTGGCGCTTACAGGATGTAGCGCGACAGGTCTTCGTTCTGCGCCAGTTCGCCCAGGTGGCTGTTGACGTAGGCCGCGTCGATGCGGATCGGCTCTTCGCTGTGGGCGCTGGCCAGGTCGCCGGCGCTGAACGACACCTCTTCGAGCAGGCGCTCGAGCAGGGTGTGCAGGCGGCGGGCACCGATGTTCTCGGTCTTCTCGTTGACCTGGTAGGCGATCTCGGCCAGGCGCTTGATGCCCTCGTCGGCGAACTCGATGCCCAGGCCTTCGGTCTTGAGCAGCGCGCAGTACTGTTCGGTCAGCGAGGCATGCGGCTCCTTGAGGATGCGCTCGAAGTCTTCCGGGGTCAGGGCCTTGAGTTCGACCCGGATCGGCAGCCGGCCTTGCAGCTCGGGCACCAGGTCGCTTGGCTTGCTCAGGTGGAACGCGCCGGAAGCGATGAACAGGATGTGGTCGGTCTTGACCATGCCCAGCTTGGTGTTGACGGTGCAGCCCTCGATCAGCGGCAGCAGGTCGCGCTGCACGCCCTCGCGGGAGACATCGGCACCGCCGACGTTGCCACGCTTGGCCACCTTGTCGATCTCGTCGATGAACACGATGCCGTGCTGCTCTACCGCTTCCAGGGCCTTGGCCTTGAGCTCTTCCTCGTTGACCAGGCGGCTCGCTTCTTCATCGCGAACCATCTTCAGCGCTTCCTTGACCTTGAGCTTGCGGGTCTTGCGCTTGCCCTTGCCCATGTTGGCGAACAGGCTTTGCAGCTGGTTGGTCATCTCTTCCATGCCGGGTGGCGCGGCGATCTCGACGCCCATGTTCTCGGCGACTTCGATCTCGATTTCCTTGTCGTCCAGCTGGCCTTCGCGCAGGCGCTTGCGGAACAGCTGGCGAGTGTTGGAGTCGCTGCTGGTCTGCGCGGCTTCCTCGGCGAAGCTGCTGACCCGGGCCTGGGGCAGCAGGGCGTCGAGGATACGGTCCTCGGCGGCGTCTTCGGCGCGGTGGCGCACACGGACGATCTCCTGCTCGCGGAGCATCTTCAGCGCGGCGTCGGCCAGGTCGCGGATGATCGACTCGACGTCGCGGCCGACATAACCGACTTCGGTGAACTTGGTCGCTTCGACCTTGATGAAGGGGGCGTTGGCCAGCTTGGCCAGGCGCCGGGCGATCTCGGTCTTGCCCACGCCGGTCGGGCCGATCATCAGGATGTTCTTGGGCGTGACCTCGGCACGCAGCTCGGCCGGCAGCTGCATGCGCCGCCAGCGGTTGCGCAGGGCGATGGCCACGGCGCGCTTGGCGTCGTCCTGGCCGATGATATGGCGATTGAGTTCGTGGACGATTTCGCGGGGGGTCATGGACATAGTAGTTGGCGGTTCTCAAGCAGGAATGAATGCCGTGGCAGGGGAGCCTGCCGCCTGGCGGCAGGTCCGGGCCGGAGCAGGCTCATTCCGCGAGATCCTGCTCCTCGATGGTTTGAGTGTGGTTGGTGAATACACAGATATCGCCGGCGATGCCCAGGGCGGTCTCGACGATCTCGCGAGCCGACAGGTCGGTCTTCTTCAGCAATGCGCTGGCCGCGGCCTGGGCGTAGGCGCCACCGGAACCCATGGCGATCAGGCCGTCCTCGGGTTCGACCACGTCGCCGTTGCCGGTGATGATCAGCGAGGCATCCTTGTTGGCCACGGCCAGCATGGCCTCCAGGCGGCTCAGGGAACGATCGGTACGCCACTCCTTGGCCAGCTCGACGGCGGCACGGATCAGGTGGCCCTGGTGTTTTTCCAGCTGGCCTTCGAAGCGTTCGAACAGGGTGAAGGCGTCGGCAGTGGCCCCGGCGAAGCCGGCAATGACCTGGCCGTGGTACAGGCGGCGAACTTTTTTCGCATTGCCTTTCATCACGGTGTTGCCAAGGGAAACCTGGCCGTCGCCGCCCATGACGACTTTGCCGTGGCGGCGGACTGAAACGATGGTGGTCAAGGGAAAGTCTCCACGCAGCGGGGCGAAAGTGCCCAGATGGAAACTCATATGGGGGTGGCGAGAGCTTTTTCAACTGCCGGGATGGCAGAGAGACGAGTGGCTTGGTGACGGCGGGAGAGAGGGCGCGCCCTCTTTTGGCGCGATAAGCGCACAAAAGAGGGCAGGATTGCCCGGACAGGGCGAGGGCGTCAGCGGTTCTGGCGTTGTTGCAACAGCAGGTTGCTGAAGCCGGCGCCAGCGAGCTGTTTTTGAGCCACGGTCAGTTGCTCGCGATTGCTGAACGGGCCGACCAGTACCCGGTACCAGGTCTCGTCCTTCACCGTGCCGGATTCGACCGACACCGACTGGCCCAGCAGGATGATCTGCGCACGAACCTTGTCGGCATCGGCTTCCTTGCGGAACGATCCGGCCTGGAGGAAGAACTTGGTCACCGGCGCGGCCTTGGCCACCGGTGGCGCAGGTGGCGGGGTGATGCCGGCCAGGGCCGCCTGGGCCCGGGCGGTGTCGATCTTCGCAGCTTCCGCTGGTGTCACCGGAGTGGTCGGCACCGGCGGTACTTGTGGCGTCGGCAGGGTTTTTTCCGGCACGGCTTCCGGCGGCACAATGACCTCCGATTCCGGCAGCAGGGTGTAGAAGTCGTACTTGGGCTTCACCGGCTGCTGCGGGCTGGGTGGGGTCTTGTTGGCCTCGGCGATCTTGCTGGCCTTCTGCTGCTCGATCTTCTCGCGCTTGACGCTGTCGCCGCCCTTGCCTGGCTCGAGCTTCATCAGGAACACGATGAAGGCGCCGATGGTCAGGCCGATGGCCAGCCACAGCCAGCCCGGGATCGGCTTCTTGGCCGGGGGCTGGTAACGACTGGCGCCACGCTTGGGTGCAGGTTTTTTCTTGGCAGCCAACTTACATTTGCTCCAGGACTTCGAGGCCCAGCAGTTCCAGACCTTGCTTGAGGGTACGCCGGGTCAGCTCGGTCAGGCGCAGGCGGCTATTCATCTGCTCGGGAGTCTCGGCTGCCAGGATCGGGCAGTTTTCGTAGAAGCTGGAGAACAGCCCGGCCACATCGTACAGGTAGCTGCACAGCACGTGTGGGGTGCCTTTTTCGGCAACGTTGTTGAGGATCTCGCCAAACTGCGCCAGGCGCGCTGCCAGCTCCAGCTCCTGGGCGGCGTGCAGTTCGATCTTGCCCTGGACCTGGCTGAAGTCCTTGCCCAGCTTGCGGAATACGCCTGCAGCGCGGGTGTAGGCGTACAGCAGGTAGGGCGCGGTATTGCCTTCGAAGTTGAGCATCAGGTCGAAGTTGAAGCTGTAGTCGCTGGTGCGGTGCTTGGACAGGTCGGCGTACTTCACCGAGTCGATGCCCACCACCTTGGCGATGCGCCGCAGGTCGGCTTCCGGCAGTTGCGGGTTCTTTTCCTTCACCAGGGCGTAGGCCCGTTCCTCGGCTTCGGTCAGCAGGTCGATCAGCTTCACGGTGCCGCCGTCACGGGTCTTGAACGGACGGCCGTCGGCGCCGTTCATGGTGCCAAAGCCCATGTGCTCCATGTCCATCGGATGGGTGACGAAGCCGGCCTTGTGGGCCACCGCGAACACTTGCTGGAAGTGCAGGGCCTGGCGCTGGTCGACGAAGTACAGGGCGCGGTCGGCCTTGAGCTTGCCGCTGCGGTAGCGCACGGCGGCCAGGTCGGTGGTGGCGTACAGGTATCCGCCGCCGGCCTTGACGATGATCACTGGCAGCGGCTCGCCCTCGGCGTTCTTGAACTCGTCGAGGAACACGCACTGAGCGCCATTGCTCTCCACCAGCATGCCCTGGGCCTTGAGGTCGTTGACCACGTTGATCAGGTCATCGTTGTAGGCGCTCTCGCCCATCACGTCGGCCATGGTCAGCTTGACGTTGAGCAGCTCGTAGATCTTCTGGCAGTGGGACAGGGAGATGTCCTTGAACTTGGTCCACAGGGCCAGGCAGTCCGGGTCGCCGGCCTGCAGCTTGACCACCAGGCTCCGGGCGCGGTCGGCGAAGGCCTCGGACTCGTCGAAGCGTTGCTTGGCGGCGCGGTAGAAATTCTCCAGGTCCGACAGCTCGTCGCTGGTGATGGGGTTCTCTTCCAGGTAGGCCATCAGCATGCCGAACTGGGTACCCCAGTCGCCCACGTGGTTCTGGCGGATCACGGTGTCGCCGAGGAACTCCAGGACCCGCGCCACGCCGTCGCCGATGATGGTGGAGCGCAGGTGGCCAACGTGCATTTCCTTGGCCAGGTTGGGCGCCGACATGTCGATCACGGTGCGTTGCGCCGGGCCGGCCTTGCGCACGTTCAGGTGGGCGTCGTCGAGCGCGGCGTCCAGGCGGGCAGCCAGGGCCTGGGTGTTCTGGAAGAAGTTGATGAAGCCCGGGCCGGCGATTTGCGCCTTGCTCAGGTTCTCGTCGGCCGGCAGGGCGGCGATGATCTTTTCCGCCAGGTCGCGCGGTTTCATGCCGGCCGGCTTGGCCAGCATCATGGCGATGTTGCTGGCGAAGTCGCCATGGGTCTTGTCGCGGGTGTTCTCGACCTGGATCGCCGGCGCCAGGCCTTCGGGCAACACACCTTCGGCGACGAGTTGGGTGATGGCTTGCTGGATGAGCTGGCGAATGGTGTCTTTCATGGTCTTCTCTTTCGACCGCTGGCGCGGCGGCGCTTCGGTGCGCAGGTGGAAAAACTGGGCATTATCCGTTGCCGGGGGCAGGTTGCCAACCTTTGGGGGGTGAGCGGCAAGCGAGCCGGTCGCAGGCTGCTTATTACAGCTTGGAGCAACTGGGGCGGCGGCTCAGTACAGGTCGACCGGGTCCACATCCAGTGACCAGCGAACCTGCCGGCCGCCGGGCATCTGCTCCAGCACCAGCAGCCAGCTGCCGAGCAGGCGGTGCAGCGGTGCCCGGGCATTGGCCTGCAGCAGCAATTGCGCTCGATAGCGCCCGGCCCGGCGCTCCATGGGCGCGGGCACCGGTCCGAGCAATTCGATCCCTGCCGACTGCTGTTCGGCCAGCAGGCGCTCGGCCTCGCTGCAAGCTTCGTCGAGGAAGGCCTCGGCCTGGCCCGGCTTGTGGGCTTCGGCCCGCAGCAGCGCCAAGTGGGCGAAGGGCGGCAGGCCGGCGGCGCGGCGTTCGCTCAGGGCTTGCTCGGCGAAGGCGAAGTAGCCTTGCTCGGTCAGCTGCACCAGCAGCGGGTGATCGGCCAAGTGCGTCTGGATGATCACCTTGCCCGGTTCCTCGGCGCGGCCTGCGCGGCCGGCCACCTGGACGATCAATTGCGCCATGCGTTCGCTGGCGCGAAAGTCCCCGGAAAACAGGCCGCCGTCGGCATCCAGGATCGCCACCAGGGTCACCCTGGGGAAGTGATGCCCCTTGGCGAGCATCTGCGTGCCCACCAGGATGCACGGCTGGCCCTTCTGGATGGTGGCGAACAGCTGGTTCATCGCGTCCTTGCGCGAGGTGCTGTCGCGGTCCACCCGCAGGACCGGGTAGTCGGGGAACAGGATGCCCAGGCGCTCTTCCGCCCGTTCGGTGCCGGCGCCCACCGGCCGCAGATCGACCTTGCCGCACTGCGGGCAATGCCGCGGCACTCGCTCCACATGGCCGCAATGGTGGCAACGCAGCTCGCCCGAGCGTTGGTGTACCGTCATGCGGGCGTCGCAGCGCTCGCATTCGGACATCCAGCCGCAGTCATGGCACAGCAGGGTCGGGGCGAAGCCGCGGCGATTGAGGAACACCAGGACCTGTTGCCCGGCGGCCAGGGTCTGGCCGATAGCCTGCTGCATGGGGCCGGAGATGCCGCTGTCCAGCGGCCGGCTCTTGACGTCCAGGCGCAGGAAGCGCGGCGGCTTGGCGCCGCCGGCCCGTTCGTTCATGCGCAGCAGGCCATAGCGGCCGGTGTAGGCGTTGTGCAGGCTTTCCAGGGAAGGGGTGGCCGAACCCAGGACGATCGGGATGTCTTCCTGGCGGGCGCGGACCAGGGCCAGGTCCCGGGCGTGGTAGCGCAGGCCCTCCTGCTGTTTATAGGAGCCGTCGTGCTCCTCGTCGATGATGATCAGGCCGGGATTCTTCATCGGCGTGAACAGCGCGGAACGGGTGCCGATGATGATGTCGGCCTCGCCGTCCCGGGCGGCCAGCCAGGCGTCCAGGCGTTCGCGGTCGTTGACCGCCGAGTGCAGCAGGGCGATGCGCGCATTGAAACGCTGTTCGAAGCGCGCCAGGGTCTGGGGGCCGAGGTTGATCTCCGGAATCAGCACCAGGGCCTGCTTGCCAGCTTCGAGGGTTTCGCGGATCAGCTGCAGGTAGACCTCGGTCTTGCCGCTGCCGGTGACCCCTGCCAGGAGAAAGGCATGGTAGCTGTCGAATCCGGCGCGGATGGCCTCGTAGGCGGCACGTTGTTCGCTGTTGAGTGGCAGTTCCGGCTGGGCCAGCCAGTGTTCGTGGCGGGCCCCGGGGGCATGCCTGCGCACTTCCACCTGGACCAGCTCCTTGGCCAGCAGCAGGTCCAGGCTGTCCTTGCTCAACATCAACTTGCTCAGCAACCCGTGGGGGACGCCGTGAGGGTGCTGGGCCAGGGTCGTCAGGGCGTCGCGCTGGCGTGGGGCACGGGCGATGCGCGGATCGTCAAGGCGGGCGCCGGGGGCTATCGACCAGAAGCGCTCCTGGCGGGCCTCGGCCGGTTCGCCCTGGCGCAGCAGCACCGGCAGCGCCCAGCTCAGGGTATCCCCCAGGCTGTGCTGGTAGTACTGGGCGGTCCACAGGCACAGCTTGAACAAGGCCGCCGGCAGCGGCGGCGTGGGGTCGAGCAGGGCCAGGGCCGGCTTGAGCTTGTCCGCCGGCACCTCACTGTGATCGGCCACCTGGACCAGGATGCCGATCATCTCGCGACGGCCGAACGGCACCCGCAGGCGCATGCCCGGCTGCAGTTGCGCGCGCAGCACGCCGGCCGGGGCACGATAGTCGAACAGGCGGCGCAGGGGCGAGGGCAGGGCGAGGCGCAGGATGGCGTCGGGCACGCGGGGGAGTCTCACAGACAGGCGATGGATAGGGGCCGGAGCCTAACAGAGGAGCGGTGGAGTGTCCTGCACAAGCGTATGGGCGGGCCGTGGAGGGCCAGCCAGGGCGAGGGCTGGCCTGTCAAGCTCACGAGGATTTTTTCTGATGGGGGGTTATGCGGATCCCTTGCGCGATTGCTTGGGTCTGGTAGAATCCGCGCCCTAATTCGTGCGGTATTCAACAATAGTGTTGGGTGGCGGCACGCTAGCCTGAGGAATTCATCATGAAAGCCGATATCCATCCAGTATACGAAGCCATTACCGCTACTTGCAGCTGCGGTAACGTCATCGAAACTCGCTCCACCCTGGCCAAGCCTCTGAGCCTGGACGTGTGCAACGAGTGCCACCCGTTCTACACCGGTAAGCAGAAGACTCTGGACGTTGGCGGTCGTGTCGACAAGTTCAAGTCGCGCTTCGGTGCTTTCGGCGCAACGAAAAAGGCCTGAGGCTGATCGTTCTGGAAAGCCGATACCGACTTTCCTCGCTGATGAAAAAGGCGTCCCTGGTGGGCGCCTTTTTTGTGCCTGCGATTTGGCTGACAGCTGCCCAGGCATTCTGCCCGGCACCCGTGCCGGCGACCGTGGTTCCTGCGAGCGTGCTGCGGGTGGTGGATGGCGACACCTTGCGCCTCAAGGACGGCCGCAGCGTACGCATGATCGGTCTCAACGCGCCGGAACTGGCCAGGGGCGGGCGCAAGGCCGAGCCGCTGGCGATAGCGGCGCGCCGGCGCCTGGAGCAACTGGTGGCGCAGAGCGGTGGTCGGGTCGGCCTGGTCCTCGGGCGCGAGCGGCATGATCGCTATGGCCGGACCCTGGCTCACGTCTATGGAGCCAGCGGCCTCAATTTCGAGTCCCGGTTGATCGCCGAGGGGCTCGCCTATCGCATTGCCCTGGCGCCGAATGTCGCACTGGTCGCCTGCCAGCAGGCCGCCGAAGACCACGCGCGCCGGGCCCGGCTTGGATTATGGCGGCAATCACCTGTACTGAAAGCGGAGCAGATCCGTGCCCCGGGGTTTGCCTTGCTCTCTGGGCGGGTGAGCAAGGTCGAGCACAATCGCAGTGGGGTTTGGATCACATTGCACGGCTCGGTTGTATTGCGCATTGCCCCCAATATCCGGGACGGCTTCGCCCCTGGGCGGCTCAAGCGCCTTGCAGGACGGCGGGTCGAGGCTCGTGGCTGGGTGGTGGAGCGGCGCCGCCAGGGCGCTTCCCGGTCTGTCGGCGCGCGCTGGATGATCTCGCTGAAGGACCCCTCGATGCTCAGGATTCCCTGAAACCGAGAAAATTGTAGACATTTTTCAATTGAATTGTGAACAGTCGAAAGCCTTGTGGGCTGCGGTTCTTGGCCCAAAGTCGTAGGCTACGGGCCTTGACAGGGGTGACTGGGCAGTCTTGTGGGGACTATGCGACACGGGTATCCTCGGCGGTCCGTCTGTCCAACAGTAAAAGCGGAATGCCCACATGTCTGATTTGAAAACTGCCGCTCTCGAATATCATGCCAATCCTCGCCCAGGGAAGCTGAGTGTCGAGCTCACCAAGGCCACTGCTACCGCTCGCGACCTGGCGCTGGCCTACAGCCCTGGCGTAGCCGAACCGGTACGTGAGATCGCTCGCGATCCGGAACTGGCCTACAAGTACACCGGCAAAGGCAACCTGGTTGCCGTCATTTCCGATGGCACCGCTATTCTCGGCCTGGGTAACCTCGGCCCGCTGGCCTCCAAGCCGGTGATGGAAGGCAAGGGCGTGCTGTTCAAGCGTTTCGCCGGCATCGACGTGTTCGACATCGAAGTCGATGCCGAAAGCCCGCAAGCCTTCATCGACACCGTCAAGCGCATCTCCATCACCTTCGGCGGTATCAACCTGGAAGACATCAAGGCGCCGGAGTGCTTCGAGATCGAGCGCGCCCTGATCGAACAGTGCGATATCCCGGTATTCCATGATGACCAGCACGGTACCGCCATCGTGACCGCGGCCGGCATGATCAATGCCCTGGAAATCGCCGGCAAGACCCTGGCCGAAGCCAAGATCGTCTGCCTGGGCGCCGGCGCTGCCGCCATCTCCTGCATGAAGCTGCTGGTAAGCATGGGCGCGCAGATCGAGAACATCTTCATGGTCGACCGTACCGGTGTGATCCACTCCGGCCGTGACGACCTGAACCAGTACAAGGCGGTGTTCGCCCACGCTACCGACAAGCGCACCCTGACTGACGCCCTGCAAGGTGCCGACGTGTTCGTGGGCCTGTCCGGCCCGAACCTGCTGAGCCCTGAAGGCCTGAAGTCCATGGCGCCGAACCCGATCGTGTTCGCCTGCTCCAACCCTGATCCAGAGATCGCCCCGGAACTGGCCCGTGCCACCCGTGACGACGTGATCATGGCTACCGGCCGTTCGGACTACCCGAACCAGGTGAACAACGTACTGGGCTTCCCGTTCATCTTCCGTGGCGCCCTGGACGTTCGCGCCAAGCGCATCAACGAAGAGATGAAGATCGCCGCCGCCAACGCCCTGCGCGAACTGGCCAAGCTGCCGGTGCCACAGGAAGTCTGCGACGCCTACGGCGGCATCAAGCTGGAATACGGCCGTGAATACATCATTCCGAAGCCTATGGATGCCCGCCTGATCACCGTGATCTCCGATGCCGTGGCCAAGGCCGCCATCGAGACTGGCGTAGCTACCCTGCCATATCCGAAGAACTACCCGCTGAAAAGCGTGAACGACGTGTTCAACGGCTAATTGCAGCCCATAAAAAACCCGGCCATCGAGCCGGGTTTTTTTATGGGGAAGTTTCAAGCCTCAAGCTGCAAGGGTTCCTTGTCGCTTGAGGCTCGTAGCTTGCGCCGCTGTTCTAGAACAGGTCGATCGGTGCCGCCTCGTCCGCAGGCAACGGGCTGCCAGGAGCGACGCCATTGCCCAGTTCGTTGACCGAGGGCGGGGTGTCCTCGCTCTTGAACAGCTCGAAGTAGGCGTTCGGCGTGCCCGGAGCGGCTGCACGGCCGCTGACCGGGTCGACCCGCAGGCTGAGGATGCCTTCCGGCTCGGCCAGGGTATGCGGCGGCTTGCCCTTGAGGGCCGCGCCCATGAAGTTCATCCAGATCGGCAGGGCCACGGTGCCGCCGTACTCGCGACGTCCCAGGCTCTCGGGTTGATCGAAGCCGGTCCAGACGGTGGTCACGTAGTCGGCGTTGTAGCCGGAGAACCAGGCATCCTTGGATTCGTTGGTGGTACCGGTCTTGCCGGCCAGGTCCGAACGGCCCAGGGCCAGGGCGCGGCGGCCGGTGCCCAGCTTGATCACGTCCTCGAGCATGCTGTTGAGGATGTAGGCGGTGCGTCCGTCGATTACCCGTTCGGCCACGGCCGGGGCTTGCACTGCCGGTTGCTGTGGATTCTCGCCGGCCACGGTATTGATCGTGAAGTTGTGCTCCGGCGCGGCGATGCCGCTGCTGGTGGAGTCGCCATTGGGGACGCTGGGCGGGTTGGCGCTGAACAGCAACTCGCCGTTGCGGCTTTCGATCTTGTCGATGATATAGGGCGCGATCTTGTAGCCGCCGTTGGCAAAGGTGCTCCAGCCGGTAGCGATCTCCATCGGCGTCAGGGTCGCGGTGCCCAGGGCCAGGGACAGGTTGCGCGGCAGGTCCTGCTTGTTGAAGCCGAACTTGCTGATGTAGTCGATGGTGCGGTCCACGCCCATGCTTTGCAGCAGGCGGATCGACACCAGGTTGCGCGACTTGTACAGCGCTTCACGCATGCGGATCGGGCCGAGGAAGGTATTGGTGTCGTTCTTCGGCCGCCAGACCTTGTCCAGGTACTCGTCGACGAACACGATCGGTGCGTCGTTCACCAGGCTGGCGGGGGTGTAGCCATTGTCCAGGGCAGCGCTGTAGATGAAAGGCTTGAAGCTGGAGCCGGGCTGGCGCTTGGCCTGCATCGCACGGTTGTAGTTGCTCTGCTCGAAGGCGAAGCCGCCGACCAGGGCGCGAATCGCCCCGTTCTGCGGGTCCAGGGTCACCAGGGCGCCCTGGGCGACCGGGATCTGGCTGAACTTCAGCGAGTCGTCCGCCTGGCGCTGTACCCGTACCAGGTCGCCGACCTGGGCTACGTCCGCCGGCTGGCGCGGAACGGCGCCCATGCTATTGGTATTGAGGAACGGCCGGGCCCATTTCATGGTGTCCCAAGCCACATGTTCCTGGCCGTTGCGCGTCAGCACCTGGATGCCGTTCTTCTCGACCTGGGTAACGATCGCCGGCTCCAGGCCGCTGATGGTCCGCTGCTTGGTCAGCTCGTTGGCCCAGGCGGCCTGGGTCTTGCCGGGCAGGCGCGATTCCGGTCCGCGGTAGCCGTGGCGCTGGTCATAGGTCATCAACCCTTCATGAACGGCGGTGTTGGCCATTTCCTGCAGGTCGCTGGGCACCGTGGTGGTGACCCGGAAACCCTCGGTATAGGCGTCGCTGCCATAGCGTCCGACCATTTCGGCCCGGGCCATTTCCGCGATGTAGGGGGCGTTAACCTCCGGAGTCGGAACGTGATAGCTAGCGTTGAGCGGTTCGTTGACCGCCTCGGTGTAGTCCGCTTCGCTGATCTTGCCCAGCTTGTACATGCGCCCCAGGATCCAGTCGCGGCGCTCCTTGCTGCGCGCCGGGTTGGCCAGGGGGTTGAAGCGTGAAGGCGCCTTGGGCAGGCCGGCGATCATCGCCATCTGCGCCAGGCTCACTTCCCGGATGGATTTGCCGTAGTACACCTGGGCTGCCGCCTCGATGCCGTAGGCGCGGTTGCCCAGGTAGATCTTGTTGACGTAGAGCTCGAGGATCTCGTCCTTGGTCAACTGTCGCTCGATCTGCAAGGCCAGGAGGATTTCCGTGGTCTTGCGCGAGAAGCTGCGTTCGCTGGTGAGGAAGAAGTTCTTCGCTACCTGCATGGTGATGGTGCTGCCGCCGGACTGGATATGTCCGCTCTTGACCAATTGGGTCGCGGCCCGCATCAGGCTGCTGGGATCAACTCCGTAATGGTTAGCGAAGTTGTCGTCTTCAGCACTTAGTAACGCATTGATGAAGTTAGGCGGAATTTCGGCGAAACGGATAGGAGTACGGCGCATCTCGCCGAATTCCGCGATCAACTTGCCGTCGCTGCTGTACACCCGCAGGGGAATCTGCAACTGGATGCTTCTCAGGGCCTCTACCGAAGGCAAGCCAGGACTAAGATAGAGAAACGCACCGGAGAGGGCGAGGAGCAGCCCGCAGAATACCGCTACGATGGACCACCCGAAAAACTTCAGCAGACGAATCAAGGCTTTTGGATTTCCAGAGAAAGGAATGAATTAGGCGTCGGGGTATCTACGGTCATCAGGACCGACCCACGCAGCGGGTAACCGCGGAAAAAAACGCGGGCATTATAAGCATTTTCCGCCCAGAGCGTCATTTGACCGTCTGTCAAGATGCGACGATCGAGCGCACTGCGGCCCAAGGAATCCGTAAGTTACGGATAGTCATAAGGAATTGGTCGTGCTTGGACTATTCAGCAGAAAGCCGGGTTCCCTGGTGGGAATCGATATCCAGTCGACGGCGGTGATGCTCCTGGCCTTGAGTCGCCAGGGCCCGGGCTACCGGGTCGAGGCCTATGCCCGGGAACCCCTGCCGCCTGGGGTGGTGCAGGAACCCTTGATCGTCGACCCCGAGGCCCTGGCCGAGGCCCTATCCCGTGTTTGGCTAAAAAGTGCTACCGACCTGCGCAACGTTGCGGTGGCGCTACCTGGTGAAGTGGTGATCAGCAAGCTGATCGAGATGCCGGCCGGGCTATCGGAGCAGGAGCTGGAAAGCCAGGTCGCCCTGGAGGCCGAGCAGTACATCCCCTACCCGTTGGAAGACGTAGCCATCGATTTCGAAGTGCGAGGGCCTGTGCCTGGCAACTCACCGCGCAACCATGTGCTGCTGGTGGCATGCCACAACGAGCATGTCGAATCCCTGGTCTCGGCACTGGCCCTGGTTGATCTCAGGGTCCAGGTGGTGGAAACCCAGCCCCTGGCCCTGGAGCGTTGCCTGGCGCTGCTGGGCAGCAGCCAACCCCTTGCAGCGACCCTGGCCCTGTTCGATATCGGCCTGGATCGCAGCACCTTCAAGGTGATGCAAGGGCAACGAGTCATCCATGGCCACGAGCAGCCGTTCGGTAGCCGACAACTGTTGGATGACCTGCAAGGGCATGGGTTGACGCTGGACGAGGCATTGCTGGCCCAACGCCAGGAGTGTTTGCCCCAAGACTGCATTGGCGAGGTGCTGCGTGCTTTCGAGGGGGAACTTGTGCATCAGGCGACCCGTTCGTTACAACAGTTCGCCGGTTCACCCCAGCGACGCCAGGTTGACTTGTTGCTGCTGGCGGGGAGCGCCAGTCGCCTCCATGGCCTGGCGCTTTGCGTGGAGCAGTCCCTGGCTGTGGCTACCTGTATCGCCAATCCTTTTCGTGACATGTCCAGCGGTGCCAGGGTGGATGCCCGGGCGCTCGCCGACCAGGCGCCGAGCTTGCTGCTCGCCTGCGGCCTGGCCTTGAGAGGAGTGCACTGATGTCCCGGATCAACCTGCTGCCCTGGCGTGAAGCTTCGCGGGAACTGCGTCGTCGGCGGTTCTTCCAGGTGCTGGCGGCGATGGTGGTGTTGGGGGGCGCGGTGATCCTGCTGGCGGACGCCTATATCTCCCGGGTGGTCGAGCGGCTGCATCTGCGCAACCAGTATCTGCAGCAGGTGGTGGCAAGTCAGGACGATCGTATCGCCAGCCTTCACGAGCTCAAGTCGCAGCGCCAGGAGCTTCTCGAGCGCATGAAGAACATCGAGGAGTTGCAGGGCAACCGTTCGTCCGGAGTGCAGATATTCGAGCAACTGGCCCGTAGCTTGCCTGATGGCGTTTATCTCACCGATGTCGAGCAACGGGGGCGGAGCCTGGATATCAGCGGCGCAGCCGAATCCAACGAGCGGGTTTCCGAATTGCTGCGCAACCTGCAGTTCGCCGAGGGTTTTACTGTCCCTGAGCTGGGTGAGGTCCGGCATGCCGCAGATGGGGAGCCGGGCTTGTCCAACCGGTTTCGGCTCAAGGTGCAGCAAGTACCGGTGTCATCGCTGGATTCGGGGCCGTGAGTCGTTGGTCATGGTGGGATCGTGTGCGCTATACCGATCTGCGGGCGCTGGCATCCGATAGCCCCGGCGATTGGCCGGGGGCGTTCAGGGCGTTGCTGGCGATTCTGCTCCTCTTGGCGGTGTTGCTGGCGGGCCGCGGCTTTTATCTGGCAGCAGGGTTGGAGCGGGTGGAGCAGTTGCGGCACAAGGAAGCCCGGCTCAAGGAGCAGGTCGCGGGCAAAGTCCGCGAGGGGGCTGGCCTGGAGGCTTATCGCCAGCAGCTGTTGCTCATGCAGGGCGAGTTTCAGCGTTGGCTGCAACTGTTTCCCGCTAGCGCAGAGGCTCCGGGCTTGCTGGAAGACATCAGTCGAGTGGGGCTGGATGTCGGCCTGGATTTCGAGGAGATCCGGCCGCAGCCGGAGCAACCCTGGCAGTTCCTGGTGCAGTTGCCGATTCAGCTCACGGTTACCGGTGCTTATCACGACCTGGCGATTTTCGTCGGCGGTCTTGCGGCCCTGCCACGGGTCCTCACTGTGCACGATATCCGGATCGCGCCGCTGGATGCCGCCGACCCGGTGCGCTTGAGAATGCGGCTGGAGGCGCGGGCCTACAAATATTCAGGCCCGCAGGCGAGTTCGTGAGGGGCACTCGCTGGCTGCTGCCTGGTGTGATCTGGGTGAGCCTGCCGGGATGTGGGCCAGAGGCTGGATTTCCCGATCTGGATGCCTACCTGGAAACCCTGCGGGGGCAGGCTGCGAACCGGATCGAACCGGCCTCCACCATTCGCGCCTTCCCGACGCTTGGCTACGGTGCCGGTGCGCTGCGCAGTCCATTCCAGGCGCCGTTGGCCACCTCGCTTGCCGGCCGGGGTGCGGTAGGCGGTTGGTCCGATCCTGGGCGGGTTCGCGGACCGCTCGAGGCCTTCGATCTCGAGCAACTGCAAATGGTCGGGACCTTGTCCGGTAATGCCGGGAGCTTCGTCCTGCTGCGCGCAGGCGATGCGGTACATCGGCTGCGGATAGGTGACTACCTGGGGCGCGATCAGGGACGGATCGTGGCCATCGACGAATCATGGGTGAAGGTGCTGGAAATCGTGCCCGACGGTTCGGGAGGCTGGTTGGACCGACCACGGACCCTGGCGCTGAAGCCCCATTCTTGAATGGAGTCAGGATGATGAACAGGGCTGTGCCTGCCTGTGGTGTAGTGCTGTGGATAACGTTGCTGGCGCCATGGGTGAGTGCAGGTGAGCCAAGGCCTGCCGATGGACGCCAGGTGGTCGGTGCCAGGCCTGCGACCGGGAGCCCGGCCTACGGTGGCGACAAGCTGTCTTTGAATTTCCAGGATATCGAGGTGCGATCGGTGCTGCAGTTGATCGCCGATTTCACGGGGCTCAACCTGGTGGCCAGCGATACGGTGCAGGGCAGTATCACCCTGCGCCTGAAAGGCGTGCCCTGGGACCAGGCCCTGGACCTGGTGCTCAAGACCAAGGGCTTGGATCAGCGCCGGGTCGGCAACGTGTTGTTGGTGGCTCCGGCTGAAGAGATCGCCGCCCGTGAGTTGCAGGAGCTGGAATCGCAAAAGCAGTTGGAGGACCTGACGCCCTTGCGTCGGGAGCTGTTGCAGGTCAACTACGCCAGGGCCGCCGACATCGCCAGGCTGTTCCAGTCGGTGACCGGCAGCGAGGAGCGGATTGGCGAGCGTGGGTCCATCAGTGTCGATGAGCGCACCAACAACATCATTGCCTACCAGAACCAGGAGCGCCTCGACGAGTTGCGGCGCATCGTCACCCAACTGGACGTTCCGGTACGCCAGGTGATGATCGAGGCGCGCATCGTCGAGGCCAACGTCGACTATGACAAGGGCCTGGGTACGCGCTGGGGCGGTTCGTTGCAGAACCGAGGGAGCTGGAAACTGCCCGGTGCCGGCGGCTCTCCGACCAGCGGTCTTGGCGGTGGCAGCGACTCGCCGTTCGTCGACCTGGGTGTCGTCGGCCGGACTTCCGGCATGGGCATCGCCTATATCTCCGACAACCTGCTGCTGGATCTGGAGCTGACGGCGATGGAGAAGAGCGGCAACGGCGAAATCATCTCCCAGCCAAAAGTGGTCACTTCCGACAAAGAGACCGCCAGGATCCTCAAGGGCACCGAGATTCCCTATCAGGAGGCCAGTTCCAGCGGTGCGACTTCGGTTTCGTTCAAGGAGGCTTCGCTGTCCTTGGAGGTTACGCCGCAGATCACCCCGGACGACCGGGTGGTCATGGAGGTCAAGGTCACCAAGGATGAGCCGGACTACTTGAACAAGGTCCAGGACGTTCCGCCTATCCGCAAGAATGAAGTCAATGCCAAGGTTCTGGTGCGTGACGGGCAAACCATTGTCATCGGCGGCGTTTTTTCCAATACGCAGAGCAAGGTTGTAGATAAAGTGCCATTTCTGGGCGATGTGCCGTATCTTGGCCGCCTTTTCCGGCGAGACGTGGTGTCAGAGAAGAAATCCGAGCTGCTGGTGTTTCTCACTCCGCGTATCATGAACAACCAGGCGATTGCTGCGAGTCATTGATTCTGTGCGAAATTTGATTCTTGTTGGGCCAATGGGGGCTGGAAAAAGCACCATCGGCCGCTTGCTGGCCAAAGAGTTGCGCCTGCCATTCAAAGATTCCGATAAGGAAATTGAACTGCGCACAGGCGCGAATATCCCGTGGATCTTCGACAAGGAAGGCGAGCCGGGTTTTCGCGACCGTGAGCAGGCGATGATCGCCGAGTTGTGCAGCACCGATGGCGTAGTACTGGCCACTGGTGGTGGTGCTGTGATGCGCGATGCCAATCGTCGGGCGTTGCATGCCGGCGGACGAGTGGTGTACCTGCATGCTTCGGTGGAGCAACAGGTCGGACGGACCGCCCGGGATCGCAATCGCCCCTTGTTGCGTACCGCCGATCCGGCCAAGACGCTGCGCGACCTGCTGGAGATCCGCGATCCGCTTTATCGGGAAATCGCCGACCTGGTGGTAGAAACCGATGAGCGGCCACCGCGATTGGTGGTGCTGGACATCCTCGAGCGCCTGCAGCAGCTGCCTCCCCGTTAATACGCCGGATGAAATGCGCTATTCTCGGCGTCGCGCCAGACCGCCAAGGTGTGGCGCAGAGCTATCGGGCCGCGTCAGATGACCAGGCGAGGCCCATCGTCAATGCAAGGCACAATGCCTGCTTCCATCTTCTCTGTGGGGACACATGCAGACACTTAAGGTCGATCTAGGCGAGCGCAGCTACCCGATCCACATCGGTGAAGGATTGTTGGACCGGCCCGAGCTGCTGGTGCCGCACATCGCCGGGCGGCAAGTGGCGATCATTTCCAATGAAACCGTCGCGCCGCTGTACCTTGAGCGTCTGACCCGTGCCCTGGCGCAGTTTTCGGTGATCTCGGTGGTCTTGCCCGATGGCGAGGCCTACAAGAACTGGGAAACCCTGCAGTTGATCTTCGATGGCCTGCTGACTGCACGCCACGACCGCCGTACCACCGTCATCGCCCTCGGTGGCGGAGTGATCGGCGACATGGCCGGGTTTGCCGCAGCCTGCTACCAGCGTGGTGTCGACTTCATCCAGATCCCTACCACCTTGCTGTCCCAGGTCGACTCCTCGGTGGGTGGCAAGACTGGCATCAACCACCCGCTGGGCAAGAACATGGTCGGCGCCTTCTACCAGCCGAACGTGGTGCTGATCGATACCACCAGCCTCAAGACCCTGCCGAGCCGCGAGCTGTCGGCGGGCCTGGCGGAGGTGATCAAGTACGGCCTGATCTGCGACGAGCCGTTCCTCACCTGGCTGGAAGAAAACGTCGATCGCCTGCGGGCCCTGGATCCGCAGGCACTGACCTACGCCATCGAACGCTCCTGCGCGGCCAAGGCCGCAGTGGTGGGTGCCGATGAACGCGAGTCGGGCGTGCGCGCCACCCTCAATCTCGGCCACACCTTCGGCCATGCCATCGAGACCCACATGGGCTATGGCGTGTGGTTGCACGGCGAGGCCGTGGCGGCTGGCACCGTGATGGCCCTGGAGATGTCGTCGCGCCTGGGCTGGATCAGCGCGCAGGAGCGTGATCGCGGCATCGCCCTGTTCCAGCGCGCCGGCCTCCCGGTCATTCCGCCCGAGGAGATGACCGAGGCCGATTTTCTCGAACACATGGCAATAGACAAGAAAGTGATCGATGGTCGTTTGCGCCTGGTACTGCTGCGCCGCATGGGCGAAGCCGTAGTGACCGACGACTATCCGAAAGAGGTTCTACAGGCCACGCTGGGAGCGGACTACCGCGCCCTGGCTCAGCTTAAAGGTTGATAGATTCCGATGACTAGTTTGCATGCGGACGAGGCATTCCTCGGCCATTACCAGTTGAGTCACGACCCCTTCGCTCCTCGGGTCCCCGGCTTCAAGTTCTTCCCTGCCCAGCGCAAGCCCGTGCTGGGGCAACTGCACCATCTGGCCCGCTACAGCCAGCTGCTGCTGGTGGTCACCGGCCCCCAGGGCAGCGGCAAGACCCTGTTGCGCCAGGCGCTGGTCGCCAGCACCAACAAGCAATCGGTTCAGAGCGTGGTGGTTTCCGCCCGTGGCGCCGGCGATGCCGCCGGTGTACTGCGCCAGGTGGCCCAGGCGCTGAACGTGGCCCAGGCCGAGATCGGCGCGATCCTGGCCCAGGTGGTGCAACTGGCCCTGACCGGCCAGGAGGTCTACCTGCTGGTGGACGATGCCGAGCAGCTCGACGAGTCCGCGCTCGAGGCGCTGCTGGCGCTGGCGGCGGGCGCCCCGGAAGGTCGTCCCCATGTCTTCCTGTTCGGCGAGTCGTCGCTGATCGCGGCGCTGGACCAGTTCAGCACCGACCAGGAGCGCTTCCACGTCATCGAACTGCAGCCCTACACCGAGGAAGAAACCCGGGAATACCTGGCGCAGCGCCTCGAGGGCGCGGGGCAGGGCATCGAACTTTTCTCCGCAGATCAGATCAGTGATATTCACGAAAGCTCCGATGGCTGGCCGGGCAACATCAACCAGGTCGCCAGGGATGCGATGATCGAAGCAATGATCGCCAGCCGCTCTGCGATAAAGCGTCCAAGTATGGGGTTCAACATGCCTAAGAAACACGTATTGGCCATTTCCGCGGTAGTGGTTGTGGCCGTAGCGGCAGCCTGGCTGATGCCTGGGCGCGGCAAGGCGCCTGCAACCGGCACGCCGGCCAACGAGCAGGCGCAACTGCCGCTGGGACAGGCGTCCAATGCCAATGGCGGCCCGGCTGTAGAGTTCGCCGGTTCGTCGCAACCGATGCCACTGCCGCTGGTCGGCCAGTCGCAACCGGTCATGCGTGGGCCTCTGGCCGAAGCCGCAGGTGGCATCACCGAAGGCGACGATGGGGTGCCTGTGCCGGGTTCGAGCGCCGTTCCACCAACGGTAACGACGACTGCACCGCCGGCTGGCGTACCGGCTGGCCCGGCCGCCACTCCGGCGCCACGTCCTACTCCAGCTCCAGCACCGACCCAGGTGGCCGCCGCCAAGCCAGCCCCAGCGCCCAAGCCTGTGGAGAAGCCTGTGGCCGCCAAGCCTGCTCCGGCCGCCAAGCCGGCCGATAAACCACTCACCGTGGCCAAGGCTGCCACCGGTGGCAGCTGGTACGCCGGCCAGGCGCCTGGCAACTACGTGGTGCAGATCCTGGGTACCAGCTCGGAAGCCACCGCGCAGAACTTCGTCAAGGAACAGGGCGGCGAGTACCGCTACTTCAAGAAAGTCCTCAACGGCAAGCCGCTGTATGTGATCACCTACGGCAACTTCGCAAGCCGCGATGCAGCGGTCAGCGCTATCAAATCCTTGCCAGCGAAGGTTCAGGCTGGTAAACCTTGGCCTCGCACTGTCGCCAGCGTTCAACAAGAACTCGCAACAGCCCGCTGAAGATTCGGCGGCCTTACCCAGGCCGCCTCTCCAGGCAACCTCAAATTTCCGCATCAGCATGCTGCCCTACAGGCCGCGTGCTTTGTGGTGTCTGCGTCACAGTAGTTTTTGAGTCGCTGCAGTCAAAGACAAAACTTTTTGACTAGCACAGCGTATCGCTTTAAAACGTTCATAAATGCGACATGAATTTGCGGCAGATCGTCGTTAAATTTGTGGGGTTATGTGTCGGTGTGTACAATGACCTCCCTTTTGCCCCTGCAAAGTCGGCGTACGTTCGACGTGGAAGGTAACAGGTTGAATTGAAAAGAAATTTGTCTCGAAGAGAGGCAGCCTGGTGAGAAAGTGTCTATGAAAGCAGGTCTGTACCAACCCGATGAATTTAAGGATAACTGTGGTTTCGGCCTGATCGCCCATATGCAGGGCGAACCCAGTCATACCCTGTTGAAAACGGCCATCGAGGCCCTGACCTGTATGACCCACCGCGGTGGGATCAACGCGGACGGCAAGACCGGCGACGGTTGCGGTCTGCTGATACAAAAACCCGACCTGTTCCTGCGCGCTGTCGCCAAGGAGCACTTCGGGACCGACCTGCCCAAGCAGTACGCCGTGGGCATGGTGTTCTTCAACCAGGATCCGGCCAAGGCCGAAGCTGCGCGGGAAAACATGAACCGCGAGATCCTGGCCGCCGGCCTGCAACTGCTGGGCTGGCGCAAGGTGCCGATCGACACCAGTGTGCTCGGGCGCCTGGCCCTTGAGCGCCTGCCGCACATCGAGCAAGTATTCATCGGCGGTGAAGGCCTGAGCGACCAGGACTTCGCCATCAAGCTGTTCAGCTCTCGCCGTCGTTCCTCGGTGGCCAACGCCGCCGACACCGACCACTACATCTGCAGCTTTTCCCACAAGACCATCATCTATAAAGGCCTGATGATGCCGGCGGACCTCGCCGCCTTCTATCCAGACCTGGGCGATCCGCGCCTGCAGACCGCGATTTGCGTGTTCCACCAGCGCTTCTCCACCAACACCCTGCCGAAGTGGCCGCTGGCGCAGCCCTTCCGCTTCCTCGCCCACAACGGCGAGATCAACACCATCACCGGCAACCGTAACTGGGCGGTGGCGCGGCGTACCAAGTTCGCCAACGACCTGATCCCCGACCTGGAAGAGCTGGGGCCGCTGGTCAACCGCGTGGGTTCCGACTCCTCGAGCATGGACAACATGCTGGAGCTGATGGTCACCGGTGGTATCGACCTGTTCCGTGGCGTGCGCATGATCATTCCGCCGGCCTGGCAGAACGTCGAGACCATGGACGCCGACCTGCGCGCCTTCTACGAATACAACTCCATGCACATGGAGCCCTGGGACGGCCCGGCCGGCGTGGTCATGACCGATGGTCGCCATGCCGTCTGCCTGCTGGACCGCAACGGCCTGCGCCCGGCGCGTTGGGTCACCACCAGGAACGGCTTCATCACCCTGGCCTCGGAAATCGGCGTCTGGAACTACCAGCCCGAGGACGTGATCGCCAAGGGCCGGGTCGGTCCGGGGCAGATCTTCGCCGTGGACACCGAGACCGGGCAGATCCTCGACACCGACGCCATCGACAACCGTCTCAAGTCCCGTCATCCGTACAAGCAATGGCTGCGCAAGAATGCCCTGCGCATCCAGGCCACCATGGAAGACAACGACCACGGCTCGGCCTTCTACGACGTCGACCAGCTCAAGCAGTACATGAAGATGTACCAGGTCACCTTCGAAGAGCGTGACCAGGTGCTGCGGCCGTTGGGCGAGCAGGGCTACGAGGCGGTAGGCTCCATGGGCGACGACACGCCGATGGCCGTGCTGTCCCAGCGCGTGCGCACCCCCTACGACTACTTCCGCCAGCAGTTCGCCCAGGTCACCAACCCGCCGATCGACCCGCTGCGCGAAGCCATCGTCATGTCCCTGGAGATCTGCCTCGGTGCCGAGCGCAACATCTTCCAGGAATCCCCCGAGCATGCCTCGCGGGTAATCCTCAGCTCGCCGGTGATCTCCCCGGCCAAGTGGCGTTCGCTGATGAACCTGGAGCGCCCGGGTTTCGAGCGCCAGATCATCGACCTCAACTATGACGAGAGCGTCGGCCTGGAAGCGGCGATCCGCAATGTCGCCGACCAGGCTGAGGAAGCCGCCCGGGCCGGCCGCACCCAGATCGTCCTGAGCGACCGCCATATCGCCCCGGGCAAGCTGCCGATCCATGCGTCCCTGGCCACCGGCGCGGTGCATCACCGCCTGACCGAGAAGGGCCTGCGCTGCGACTCCAACATCCTGGTGGAAACCGCCACTGCCCGCGATCCGCATCACTTCGCGGTGCTGATCGGCTTTGGCGCCTCGGCGGTCTATCCGTTCCTGGCCTACGAAGTGCTGGGCGACCTGATCCGTACCGGCGAGGTGCTGGGCGACCTCTACGAGGTGTTCAAGAACTACCGCAAGGGCATTACCAAGGGCCTGCTGAAGATCCTGTCGAAGATGGGCATCTCCACCATCACGTCCTACCGTGGTGCGCAGTTGTTCGAAGCCATCGGCCTGTCCGAAGAGGTCTGCGACCTGAGCTTCCGTGGGGTACCGAGCCGGATCAAGGGTGCGCGTTTCGTCGATATCGAGGCCGAGCAGAAGGCCCTGGCCGCCGAAGCCTGGAGCCCGCGCAAGCCGATCCAGCAAGGCGGCCTCTTGAAGTTCGTCCATGGCGGCGAATACCACGCCTACAACCCGGATGTGGTCAACACCCTGCAAGCCGCGGTGCAACAGGGCGACTACGCCAAGTTCAAGGAGTACACCGCGCTGGTGGACAACCGCCCGGTGTCGATGATTCGCGACCTGTTCCAGGTCAAGACCCTGGAGCAGCCGCTGGACCTGGGCGAAGTCGAGCCCCTGGAAGCGATCCTCAAGCGTTTCGACTCTGCCGGCATCTCCCTCGGTGCGCTGTCGCCGGAGGCCCACGAGGCCCTGGCCGAGGCGATGAACCGCCTGGGCGCGCGCTCCAACTCCGGTGAGGGCGGTGAAGATCCGGCCCGCTACGGCACCATCAAGAGCTCGAAGATCAAGCAAGTGGCCACTGGCCGTTTCGGCGTGACCCCGGAATACCTGGTCAACGCCGAAGTGCTGCAGATCAAGGTGGCCCAGGGCGCCAAGCCCGGCGAGGGCGGCCAACTGCCCGGCGGCAAGGTCAACGGCCTGATCGCCAGGCTGCGCTACGCGGTTCCGGGTGTGACCCTGATCTCGCCTCCGCCGCACCACGACATCTACTCGATCGAAGACTTGTCGCAGCTGATTTTCGACCTCAAGCAGGTCAACCCCCAGGCACTGGTTTCGGTGAAGCTGGTGGCCGAGGCCGGGGTCGGCACCATCGCCGCCGGCGTGGCCAAGGCCTATGCCGACCTGATCACCATCTCCGGCTATGACGGTGGCACCGGCGCCTCGCCGCTGACCTCGATCAAGTACGCCGGCGCCCCATGGGAACTGGGCCTGGCCGAAACCCACCAGACCCTGCGCGGCAACGACCTGCGCGGCAAGGTCCGGGTGCAGACCGACGGCGGCCTCAAGACCGGCCTGGACGTGATCAAGGCGGCCATCCTCGGCGCCGAGAGCTTCGGCTTCGGCACTGCGCCGATGATCGCCCTGGGCTGCAAGTACCTGCGCATCTGCCACCTGAACAACTGCGCCACCGGCGTCGCCACCCAGAACGACAAGCTGCGCAAGGACCACTACATCGGCACCGTCGACATGGTGGTGAACTTCTTCACCTACGTGGCCGAGGAAACCCGCGAGTGGCTGGCCAGGCTGGGCGTGCGTTCGCTGCAAGAGCTGATCGGCCGTACCGACCTGCTCCAGGTGCTCGAAGGCCAGACCGCCAAGCAGCACCACCTGGACCTGACCCCGTTGCTGGGCAGCGACCACGTACCGGCGGACAAGCCGCAGTTCTGCCAGGTGGACCGCAACCCGCCGTTCGACCAGGGCCTGCTGGCCGAGAAGATGGTCGAGATGGCGCGCGCAGCCATCAACGACAAGAGCGGTGCCGAGTTCGAACTGGATATCTGCAACTGCGACCGGTCCATCGGCGCGCGGATTTCCGGCGAGATCGCCAAGGTCCACGGCAACCAGGGCATGGCCCAGGCGCCGATCACTTTCCGCTTCAAGGGCACTGCTGGCCAGAGCTTCGGCGTGTGGAACGCCGGCGGCCTGAACCTCTACCTGGAAGGCGACGCCAACGACTACGTGGGCAAGGGCATGACCGGCGGCAAGCTGGTGATCGTCCCGCCCCAGGGCAGCGCCTACAAGACCCAGGATAGTGCCATTGTCGGCAACACCTGCCTGTACGGCGCCACGGGCGGCAAGCTGTTCGCCGCCGGCACCGCGGGCGAGCGTTTCGCCGTACGCAACTCCGGTGCCCATACCGTGGTGGAAGGCACCGGCGATCACTGCTGCGAATACATGACCGGTGGTTTTGTCTGCGTCCTGGGCAAGACCGGCTACAACTTCGGCTCAGGCATGACGGGCGGCTTCGCCTACGTGCTGGACATGGACAACAGCTTCGTCGACAAGCTGAACCATGAACTGGTGGAGATCCAGCGGATCACCGGCGAGGCGATGGAGGCTTATCGCAGCCATCTTTCGCGCGTGCTGGGCGAGTACGTCGAGGAAACCGGTAGTGAATGGGGTCGTGAGCTCTGGGAAAACCTGGACGACTATGCGCGTCGCTTCTGGCTGGTCAAGCCGAAGGCGGCGAACCTGAAGAACCTGCTCTCCAGCACCCGGGCCAACCCGCAATAAAGCAGCTGCAAGTGGCGAGCCTCAAGCTGCAAGCGAAGCAGTACGAGGTTTGCCGGGCATTAGTGATCGACTTGCGGCTTGCAGCTCATAGCTTGCAGCTGCTGTATAGAGGTTTTGAAAAATGGCTGAACGTCTGAATAACGACTTCCAGTTCATCGATGTCGGGCGCAAGGATCCGAAGAAGAAACTGTTGCGTCAGCGCAAGAAAGAGTTCGTGGAAATCTACGAGCCCTTCAAACCCCAGCAATCGGTCGAACAGGCCCATCGCTGCCTGGGTTGTGGCAACCCCTACTGCGAATGGAAGTGCCCGGTGCACAACTTCATTCCCAACTGGCTCAAGCTGGTGGCCGAGGGCAACATCCTGGCCGCCGCCGAGCTGTCGCACCAGACCAACACCCTGCCGGAAGTCTGCGGCCGCGTATGCCCGCAGGACCGCCTGTGCGAGGGCGCCTGCACCCTCAACGACGGTTTCGGCGCAGTGACCATCGGCTCGGTGGAGAAGTACATCACCGACACCGCCTTCGCCATGGGCTGGCGCCCGGACATGTCCAAGGTCAAGCCCACCGGCAAGCGCGTGGCGATCATCGGTGCCGGCCCGGCGGGCCTGGGCTGTGCCGACGTGCTGGTACGTGGTGGCGTGACGCCGGTGGTATTCGACAGGAACCCGGAGATCGGTGGCCTGCTGACCTTCGGCATCCCCGAGTTCAAGCTGGAAAAGACCGTGCTGAGCAATCGCCGGGAAGTCTTCAGCGGCATGGGCATCGAGTTCCGCCTCAACACCGAGGTGGGCAAGGACGTGACCATGGAGCAACTGCTCGCCGAGTTCGATGCGGTGTTCATGGGCATGGGCACCTACACCTACATGAAGGGCGGTTTTGCCGGCGAGGACCTGCCGGGCGTGTACGACGCGCTGGACTTCCTGGTGGCCAACGTCAACCGCAACCTGGGTTTCGAGAAGTCGCCGGAAGATTTCGTCGACATGAACGGCAAGAAGGTCGTGGTGCTCGGCGGTGGCGACACGGCGATGGACTGCAACCGCACGTCCATCCGCCAGGGCGCCAAGTCGGTGACCTGTGCCTATCGCCGCGACGAGGCCAACATGCCCGGCTCGCGCAAAGAGGTGAAGAACGCCAAGGAAGAGGGCGTGAAGTTCCTCTACAACCGCCAGCCCATCGCCATCGTCGGTGAAGACAAGGTCGAAGGCGTGAAGGTGGTCGAGACCCGTCTCGGCGAACCGGACGCCCGTGGCCGGCGCAGCCCCGAGCCGATCCCGGGTTCCGAGGAGATCATCCCGGCCGATGCCGTGGTCATCGCCTTCGGCTTCCGTCCGAGCCCGGCGCCCTGGTTCGAGCAGTTCCAGATCCAGACCGACAGCCAGGGCCGCGTGGTGGCGCCGGAGCAGGGCCAGTACAAGCACCAGACCAGCAACCCGAAGATCTTCGCCGGTGGCGACATGGTGCGCGGTTCCGACCTGGTGGTGACGGCGATCTTCGAAGGGCGCAACGCCGCCGAAGGCATCCTCGACTACCTGGGCGTTTAAGCTGCTGCGCTCGGAAATGCTGCGTTGAAAACAGACTCGGAATGCTCATTGACAGCAGTCAACTCCGCTTCCTCGTCTGTTTTCGCCTTGCCTTGCCTTCGCTCGCGACGCTTAAATAGCTGCTTGTAGTCCGCGACAAATTGACCCGATACATAAAAGGCACGGCTCTTGCCGTGCCTTTTATGTCGCGCTCTGAGAAAATGCCCCCACTTTTTTTCCGGATGCCGACATGACTGCCCTGAAGAACGACCGTTTCCTCCGTGCCCTGCTCAAGCAACCCGTAGACGTCACCCCGGTGTGGATGATGCGTCAGGCCGGGCGCTACCTGCCTGAATATCGCGCCAGCCGCGCCAGCGCCGGTGATTTCATGAGCCTGTGCATGAATCCAGCGTTCGCCTGCGAAGTCACCCTGCAGCCCCTGGACCGTTATCCACAGCTGGATGCGGCGATCCTCTTCTCCGACATCCTGACCATCCCCGATGCCATGGGCCAAGGCCTGTACTTCGAGACCGGCGAAGGCCCGCGCTTCAAGAAAGTGGTCAGCACCCTGGCCGACATCGAGGCCTTGCCGATCCCCGATCCGCACAAGGACCTGGGCTACGTGATGGACGCGGTCAGCACCATCCGCCGCGAACTCAACGGCCGCGTGCCGCTGATCGGTTTCTCCGGCAGCCCCTGGACCCTGGCGACCTACATGGTCGAGGGCGGTTCGTCCAAGGACTTCCGCAAGTCCAAGGCCATGCTCTACGACAACCCACAAGCCATGCACCTGCTGCTGGACAAGCTGGCACAGTCGGTCACCGCCTACCTGAACGGGCAGATCCGTGCAGGCGCCCAGGCGGTGCAGATCTTCGACAGCTGGGGTGGCAGCCTCTCGGCGGCGGCCTACCAGGAGTTCTCCCTGGCCTACATGCGCAAGATCGTCAGCGGCCTGATCCGCGAGCATGAAGGACGCAAGGTGCCGGTGATCCTGTTCACCAAGGGCGGCGGCCTGTGGCTGGAAAGCATTGCCGATGCCGGCGCGGACAGCCTGGGCCTGGACTGGACCTGCGATATCGGCGAAGCCCGGCGCCGGGTCGGTGCCAAGGTGTCGCTGCAAGGCAACATGGACCCCACCGTGCTCTACGCCAACCCGGAGGCGATCCGCGCTGAAGTCGCGCGCATCCTCGCCAGCTACGGCAAGGGCAGCGGCCACGTGTTCAACCTGGGCCATGGCATCACCCCGGAAGTGAACCCGGAACACGCCGGCGCCTTCCTGCGGGCGGTGCACGAGCTGTCGGCGCAGTACCACGAGTAACCGCACCTGCTGCGATCGAGCCCGGCCTTGGCCGGGCTTTTTCTTGCGGGTGAAAAGGCAAGGGCGCCGATTAAGTTTCAATTCAGCCTGGGTGGTTAACCTTGTCGGCATCGAAACCCAGAATGGATCACTGCCATGAAAACCCGTTACCTCGCCCTGTTGCTCGCCCCGCTGTTCAGCACCGCTGCCCTGGCTACCGGCTATACCGGCCCCGGGGCCCAGGCGGTCACTACCGTTGCCGCCGCCAAGGATGCCTCGGACGATACCCCGGTGGTGCTCCAGGGTTATGTCACCAAGAAGCTGGACAACGACGACAAGTACGAATTCAAGGATTCCAGCGGCACCATCACCGTCGAGATCGACGACGAGAACCTGCCACCGGTGCCCTTCAACGAGAAGACCCTGGTCAAGCTGACCGGCGAGGTGGAGAAGGGCTTGATGAAGCGCGAGATCGACGTCGACTTGGTGGAGATCCTCAAGTAAGCCGCTCGCTCATCCCAGGCGATACCGATGCCGGCGCCCGACCTTGCAGATGCCTTGCGAGAGTCGGGCGCCGGCATGCTCGTCCTGGGCTCAGGGCGCTGCCAGGGGTTGCAGCTTGGCCAGCTTCAAGGCCGCCAGCAACGCCACCAGCAGCAGGGCGCCGATGAACAGGCCGATGCCGTTCCAGCCCGCCAGGTGCCAGAACACCCCGCCCGCGGTGCCGGCGATGCTCGAGCCGGCGTAGTAGCTGAACAGGTACAGCGACGAGGCCTGGCCCTTGGCCCTGGTGGCGCGGCGACCGATCCAGCTGCTGGCCACCGAGTGCGCCCCGAAGAAGCCGAAGGTGAACACCAGCATGCCGATGATCACCACCGGCAGCGGCTCCAGCAGGGTCAGGGCCAGGCCGGCGAGCATCAGCACGATGGTGGCCCAGAGCATCTTGCGCCGCCCCAGGCGATCGGCCAGGGCGCCGACTTTCGCCGAGCTGTAGATCCCCGACAGGTACACCACCGACAGCAGGCCGACGAACGCCTGGTCCATGTGGTACGGCGCGGCCAGCAGGCGATAGCCGATGTAGTTGAACAGGGTCACGAAGGCCCCCATCAGCATGAAGGCCTCGAGGAACAGCAGCGGCAGGCCGGCATCGCGAAAGTGCATGGTGAAGCCGTCCAGCAGGCTGCGTGGGTGCAGCGAGCGTGGGCGGAAGTTGCGCGACTCGGGCAGGATGCGCCAGAACACCGCCGCGGCGATCAGCGCCAGAGCGCCGATCACCAGCATCGCCGTGTGCCAGCTGACGAAATCGATCAGCACCCCGGTGATCAATCGCCCACTCATGCCGCCGATGGCGTTGCCGCCGATGTACAGGCCCATGGCCAGGCCGATGTGCTGGGGGTGGATCTCTTCGCTGAGGTAGGTCATGGCCACCGCCGCCAGCCCGCTCAGGGACAACCCAACCAGCGCGCGCATCACCAGCACGCCATGCCAGCTGGGCATCAGGGCGCTGGCGATGGTGCACAGGGCCGCGGCCAAGAGGGCCGCCACCATCACCGGCTTGCGACCGATCCGATCGGAAATCGGCCCGGTGACCAGCAGGCCCACGGCCAGCAAGGCAGTGGAGACCGACAGCACCAGGCTGCTCTGGGCGGCGTTGATGGAGAACTCCAGGGACAGCAGCGGCATCATCGGTTGTACGCAGTACAGCAGGGCGAAGGTGGCGAAGCCGCCGGAGAACAGGGCCAGCACCGTGCGCATGAACAGCGGCGTGCCTTTCTCGATATAGGCGTCGTTGAGTTGGGCGACTACCTCGTCCAGGGGCGTAGAGGGAATTTCGTGGGCAAGCGGGGCGACAGCGGTTTTCACGGGGACCTCGGGGGGAACGCAGCCAGGCAGGCAATGAAAAAAGCATATAGCCGGCTAATAATTCATTCCAATATATTGTTCGACCTGTTTGATAGGTTCTACGACTCAATGGGGTTTCCATGGAATTGCGTCACCTGCGTTACTTCATCGCCGTGGCCGAGGAGCTGCACTTTGGCCGCGCGGCCCAGGCCCTGGGAATTTCCCAGCCGCCTCTGAGCCAGCAGATCCAGGCCCTGGAGCAAGAGATCGGCGCGCGTTTGTTCGAGCGGACCAATCGTCGGGTCGAACTCAGCGAGGCCGGCCGGCTGTTCCTCGAAGAGGCTCGCCTGGCGCTGGCCCAGGTGGACAAGGCCGCCGATGTGGCCCGTCGCGCGCAGTTGGGCGAACTGGGCGAGTTGAAGATCGGCTTCACCTCGTCGGCGCCCTTCAACTCGACGATTCCCCAGGCGATCTTCGCCTTTCGCCAACGCTTTGCCGCCGTGCACCTCAAGCTCAAGGAAATGAGCAGCACCCAGGTGGCCGAGGCGCTGGTGGACCAGGCCATCCAGGTCGGCATCATGCGGCCCTTGCCGCTGCCGGATTCGCTGTCGGTGGTGGAGCTGTTGCGCGAGCCACTGGTGGCGGTGCTCAGCTCCAAGCACCCGCTGGCCGAAGGTCGCGAAGAAGGCCTGTACCTGTCCGAGCTGGCCCACGAGCCCTTCGTGTTCTTTCCCCGCAGCTATGGCAGCGGCTTGTACGCCCAGTTGCTGAACCTGTCGCGGGATGCCGGGTTCACCCCGCATTTCGCCCAGGAGGCCTCGGAGGCCATGACCATCATCGGCCTGGTGGCCGCGGGCCTTGGGGTCTCGGTGTTGCCGGCGTCCTACCAGCGCATGCGTATCGACGGCGTGGTCTATCGCCGGCTGCTGGACCCGCAAGCCATGACGGCGGTGTGGCTGGTGCAGCGCAAGGACCAGTGCTCGCCCATGGCCAAGGCCTTCGTCGAGCTACTGACGCGCAAGACCGGGGCCGCGTGCTGAAGGGCTGTTGGGGCGGGGCGGCGTTTGCAGGAACACCAGGTCGCCGCGCAACGCCACGCCGGCCATCAACACCCCGGCGCGACACTCGTAGGTGTTGAGGTCCTTGCGCACGCGCTGCTTGTAGTAGCTGACGATGTTGGTCACGGCATTGGCGCCGACCCGCTTGGCTGCGGCCTGCAGGGTGATCAGGGCCGATTGCAGGGCCCATTCGCAGGCGGCGATATCGCTCTTGTTGAAGGCGTTGGTCTTCTTGTTGGTGGCCAGCTCGGTGACCTTGACCTGGAGTACCGCCGGGTGGGGGTTGCCCGCCAGGTAGAACTTCACGCTGCCGTCCAGGCGCCCGGCGCGCAGGGCATCGGACACCACGCTGTCGAAGGGCATGTACATCAGGTTGGTGGCCCGGCTGTCAGGGCTGAAGACGGACAGCAGGGCCAGGGCAATCAGCGCTTTCACTTGCATGGTCGGCTCCTTGACGGATGTGAAAGGCAAGCCGTCATGGCGCGTCGGCCCGCTGTTGCGAGTGTAGACGCTGATCGATCTTGTAGCCGTCGCCTCACCGGCGTTCGCCTGCGGCCACAGGGGTCATTGGGCTGCGGGAAAGGCCTTGGCCGAGTCCGACAACTGCTGCGCGGTGCGCTGGTTCTGGCCGTCGCGCAGGTCACGCAGGATGCCCTTGTCCAGCAGGCGTACCCAGCGGATGTAGTTCTTGTGGATCTTGCCGTCCTGGTAGTCCAGGGCGCGGCTGTCGCGATAGACGATCTTGTAGTGGTTGGCCGAGTACTGGATATCGATCTTCGCGTAGAACTGCTCGCGCACGGTGATATCCGCCTGGATCAGCTCGGGGCCGATTTGCCGCACGGTCCACTGGCGGGCCACCAGGTTCTTCAGGATCGCTTGCTTAACCTGCTCGTGGTCGGTCTGGATGGTGGCCGGGATGATGCGGTTGGGGGTGTACATCGGCTTGCTGGTGCAGGCCGCGGTGCCCAGCAAGACGAGGACGATCAAGGTGGCGCGAAGCAGGGAGGACATTCCATTTTCTCCAGGAGGGGGCAAGGGTCAGGACCAGCGGCGGAAGATCAACGAGGTGTTGACGCCGCCGAAGGCGAAGTTGTTGTTCATCACGTATTCGTGGCTCATGGCACGCAAGCCGCCTTGCAGGTAGTCCAGCTCGCCGCAGCGAGGGTCGACCCGGTCCAGGTTGCAGGTGTGCACGTAGAGGTCGCGCTTGAGCATCTCGATGCTGAACCAGGACTCCAGGGCCCCGCAGGCGCCCAGGGTGTGGCCGAGGAAACTCTTTTGCGAGCTGATGGGCATGCGGTTGCCGAACAGGCTGCTGGTGGCCTGGGTCTCGGCGATGTCGCCCTGTTCGGTGGCGGTGCCATGGCCGTTGACGTAGCCGATGGCGGCGGGCGCCAGGGCCGCGTCTTCCAGCGCCAGCTCCATGGCCCGGCGCATGGTGGCCTGCTCGGGACGGGTGGTGTGCTGGCCGTCGGCGTTGCTGCCGAAACCGACGATTTCCGCGTGGATCCGCGCACCCCGGGCCAGGGCGTGCTCCAGCTCTTCCAGGACCAGCATGCCGCCGCCTTCGCCGATCACCAGGCCGTCGCGATCGCAATCGTAGGGCCGCGGGCTGCTGTGGGGCGCGTCGTTCTTCAAGCTGGTGGCATACAGCGCATCGAACACCATGGCTTCGGTGGGGCACAGCTCCTCGGCGCCCCCGGCGAGCATCATCGGCAGGCGGCCGAACTTGATCGCCTCATAGGCATAACCGACGCCCTGGCTACCGCTGGTACAGGCGCTGGAGGTGGGGATCAGGCGCCCGGTGAGGCCGAAGAAGATGCTGATATTGGCCGCGGTGGTATGGGGCATCATGCGCACGTAGGAGTTGGCGTTGAGCCCTTCGGCCACCGAGTTCAGCAGCATGTTGCCGAAGGCCTTGATCTCCTCGGTGCTGCCGGTGGACGAGCCGCAGGCCACGCCCATGCGCCCATCCTTGATCGAGGGATCGCCCAGCAGCCCGGCGTCGGCCAGGGCCTGTTCGGCGGCCGCGACCGCCAGCCGCGAGACCCGGCCCATGCTGCGCAGCTGCTTGCGGGTCCAGTGCCCGGGCACCTGGAAATCGTCGATGGGGCCGGCCAGGCGGGTGTTGAGCTCGCTGAACCTGTCCCACTCGTCCATCCGCCGGATGCCGCTGCGATTGGCCGCGAAGCGCTCGACCAGGCTGTCCCAGTCGTTGCCCAGGGCGGTGATGCCGGTCATGCCGGTGACGACCACGCGCTTCATCAGCACAAGCCCCCGTTGACCGCCAGCACCTGGCGGGTGATGTAGGCGGCTTCGGCGGACATCAG
The DNA here is from genome assembly GCF_058781435.1 of Pseudomonas sp. FW507-12TSA. Lineage (NCBI taxonomy): Bacteria > Pseudomonadati > Pseudomonadota > Gammaproteobacteria > Pseudomonadales > Pseudomonadaceae > Pseudomonas > Pseudomonas sp. FW507-12TSA. Next base: position 36,789 of record NZ_JBYSWT010000007.1, on the reverse strand, counting down.
GAAATTCACCGCGCTGGCGACCTCCTCGGGAGTGCCCATGCGCTGCGCCGGAATCATCTTCAGCAGTTCTTCCACTGGCACGTCCTCATCCAGCATGGCGGTGTCGATCAGGCCCGGGGCCACGCAGTTGACGGTGATCTTGCGCTTGCCCAACTCGATGGCCAGGGCCTTGGCAGCGCCGATCAGGCCGGCCTTGGAGGCACTGTAGTTGACCTGGCCACGGTTGCCGATCAGCCCCGAGACCGAGGTGATACAGATGATTCGCCCTGCTGCGCGGCGCCGGATCATCGGCATCATCACGGGATGCAGGACGTTGTAGAAACCGTCGAGGTTGGTGCGCAGCACCTGGTCCCAGTCTTCCTCGCCCAGGGCCGGGAAGGCGCCGTCGCGGGTCAGGCCGGCATTGAGCACCACGCCATAGTAGGCACCATGGGTTTGGACATCGGCTTCCAGGGCCGCCTTGCAGGCCGCGCGGTCGGCGACATCGAATTGCAGGATGCGGGCGGTACGGCCCAGGGCCTGGACCTCGGCCCGGACGGCTTCGGCTTCGGTACGGCCGGTGCGGCAATGCAGCACCAGGTCATAACCGGCCTGGGCCAGGCGCAGGGCGATGGCGCGGCCGATGCCACGGCTGGAGCCAGTGACCAGTACGGAGTCAGTCATGACGGGGTTCCTTTGGAAGAATCGGCGGTTTCATGCAGGTAGTCGGCGGCCCGGGGCGGGCGATAGACGTTCAGGCGTGCACTGGCGGCGATGCCCGGGCCGCTCAGGTGGCACTCGAACACGCCCATGCCGTTGTCGTCCTCCAGGGAGCGCAGCGCATGGATTTCCAGCACGCTGCCGGCGGGGAAGCACTCGACATTGCATTGGAACTTGCGAGTGCCCAGCAAGAAGCCCAGCTCCGCTGGCTGGCCTTGCTGGCGGGCACGGCAACCGGCGTAGGCGGCGACGCTCTGGGCCATCAGCTCGACGCCGACCCAGGCTGGCAGGCTGCCGTCGGGCCGATTGAACAGGCCGCCGGGGCGAACCTGGAGGCGGGTGCGCACTTGCTCTTCATCGAAGGCCAGGACCTGGTCGATGAGGATCATGTCGCCGGCGTGGGGCAGCAGTTCGGCGAGCGGCCAGTCAATCATGGGGCGTCTCCGATAATCAGGCTGACGTTGTTGCCGCCGAAGGCGAAGGAATTGCTCATCAGGCGGCGGGGTGAACGGGGCTCCAGGCGGTCGGCGGCGGTGACCCAGTGCAGCCCTGGCAGCGCTGGATCGGCCTGGCCATCCCAGACATGGGGCGGCAAGGCTCCACCCGGGTTGTCGGCACCCAGGGCCAGCCAGCAGAACGCTGCTTCCAGGGCTCCGGCGGCGCCCAGGGTATGGCCACTCATGGGCTTGGTCGAGGAGCAGGGCACGCCCTCGGGGAACAGCCCGGCCACCGCCAGGCTTTCCATGGCGTCGTTGTGCTGGGTGGCGGTGCCGTGCAGGTTCAGGTAGGCGATCTGCCGGGCTTGCAGCCGGGCGCTGCGCAACGCCAGCTCCATGGCTTGCAGGGCGCCACGGCCGTCGGGGGCCGGCGCGGATATATGGTAGGCATCGGAACTGGCGCCACCGCCGAGCAGGGCGATGGAAGGGCCGGTGCCGGGCTCCCGGGTCATCAGGAACAGCACCGCGGCTTCGCCGATATTGATGCCGTCGCGATTGCGCGAAAACGGATTGCAACGCTGGCCGGAGACCGCCTCCAGGGCCGAGAAACCATTGAGAGTCAGCTTGCACAGGCTGTCGACCCCACCGCACAGCACCGCGTCGCAGATCCCCAGGTCCAGCAGGCGTCGGGCGCTGAGCAGGGCCCGGGCGCTGGAGGTACAGGCGGTGGAGATCACGTAGGCCGGCCCGCTCAATTGCAGCCACTGGGCGAGGAAGTTGGCCGGGGCGCCGAGCTCCTGCTGGCGATAGTTGTAGTCCGCCGGGAACTGCCGGTCCCGCAGGTAGCCGGCGAGGCCGCGGCTGGCCTCGTCGATCCCCGAGGTGCTGGTGCCCAGGACCACGCCGACCCGGCCATGGCCGTAGCGCTCGATGGCCCGGTGGATGTCGTCCTCGATCTGCAGCGTGGCCTCCAGCAGCAGCTGGTTGTTGCGGCTGCCATGGAGCTGCTGGTCCGGTGGCAGGCTGGCCAGGGGCCCGCGCACCGCGGCCACCGGCAACGTGCGTTCGGGTACCCAGCCGCTTTCTGCGCGCATGCCCGAGCAGTCGCCGGCAAACAGGCTGCGGGCGACTTCCGGGCGATTGCGGCCCAGGGCGCAGATCAGCCCGAGGGCGTTGAGGTAGGCGGTCATGGAGTGGCCTCGGTGGTCAGCGCCGTGACGTGATAGTGCGGGCCTTGGGGCAGTTGCACGGTGAAATCCAGTGTTTGTCGATAAGTGACCTGCCAGCGTTGGCCAAGGGCCCGGCGCTGGTCTTGGGTTTGAGCGCCGGGGTAGCTGGCTGGCAATTGGGCCGCCGGGGTCAAGGCGAACAGCAGGGCGGCGAACAGCTCCCTGGCCTCGGGATTGGGCGGCAGCAGGCCATCGGCTTGCCATTGGCCATCCACCAGGCGCTGGCGGGCCTGGGGAATGCCCAGGGGATCCATCAGCGACCAGCGCAGTCCCGGACCTTCGGCCTGCAGCACCAGCAGCCAATCCTGGCGCTGGCCCTGGCTTTGGCGCTGGATATGCAGTTGCAGCGGCAGGTCCAGCGCGGGCGCGCGTTGCGGCAGTGGCGCCTGGCTGGCGCAGGCGCTCAGCAGCAGGACACAACCGAGCAGCAGGGCACGGATCATGAGGCTCGACCTTGCCCGGTACCCGGCGCCGCGAGGGGCTTGCGAGCCACCACGTTGACCAGGGTTTCCTCGCGCTGGCCCACCGGTGGCGGTTGACGCAGGCCAAGGCGCTCCAGCAGGCCGAAGTCCTTGGCGCGGCTCCACCACAGGTACGGATATGACACATTGTCCTCGGAGAACTCGAAGCCTTGCTGGCGAATCATCTGCAAATACTCGGTGGCGCTTTTCTGCACGTGCATGGGGTGGCGGAACAGCCAGCGGATCACCCAGGTATCGATATAGGCCTGGGTGGATTCGGCGAACATCAGGTAGCCGCCGGGCTTGAGCACACGATAGAACTCGGCGAGGGCTTTTTCCTGTTCCACCAGGTGATGGAAGGTCTGGTGGCAGAACAACAGGTCGACGCTGGCGTCGTCCAGCTTCAGGGTCGCGCAGTCGCTGCCGATCAGCTCCACCTCCCATTGCTGGCGCCGGGCTTCCTCGGCGCTGAGCGTGAGGCTGTGGGGATCGGCATCGATGCCGATCAGGCGCTGGGGAGCGAACACCTGGCGCAAGTGCTGGAACGACTTGCCCTGGCCGCAGCCGGCGTCCAGCAGTACCGGAGCCTGCGGCGGCTCGTCGTCGAACAGCGAACGCAAATCGTTGATCGCCACTCGCAACACATGGTGCTGCCAGGTATGGCTGCGCAGGAACCAGAAGCCGAAGCGGGTTTCTTCGACGTAGCTGTCGCTCAGGTAGGGCGAGGCCTGGCCGGTCATGGGCGAACCCTCGCATCGGCTGCCGGAGGGACGCTGGCGCTTTGCGCCAGCAGGCGGCATTCCATTTCAGTTGTTGGCATTGGGGCTCCTTGCCGCTGCGGCGGGATTCTGGTTCGGGTAGGCCATGCTGGCCGACGGCCGGCTCACGGTGCTGGCTCCGCTGGCGCAGCGGGGTGCGGTTCATGGCCGGCCCAGGGGGCGAGGATGAAACTGAAAGCCAGGCCGAGGCTGACGGCCAGGCCGAAATTGCTTACCGCCGGGGTGCTGGAGATGGCCAGCAGGCCGAACGACAGCCAGGTGGTCAGCGCCGCCAGCAGGGTGCCCAGCAGGCTCACGGCCGCACCGCCGATCCGCTCGCGCATGAGGATTGCGTAGTCGACGCTGATGGCGGTCACCAGCAGCAGGCCGAACAGGCTGAACAGCGTCAGCGGCTGCCCCAGCCAACCGAGGCTGGCCAGGCTGCACAGGGCCGCCAGCAGCGGCAGGGCCACCAGGCGCAAGGCCCCGCCGAGACCGAAGGGCAGGATCAGCACCAGCACGATCAACACGCAGGAGGCCAGCTTGAGCTCGGCGGCGCTGACCTGGGTGGCGGCGAAGACCTGGTTCAGCTCGCCCAGGCGATCCACCAGCTGGATGCCCGGCAGGTCGCCGGACTGGACCCGCAGCAAGGCCGCGTCGTTCAGGCCCTGCAAGCTGACCAGGGCGGCCACGCCCTGGGCATTGGCCCCGAGCCAGAGTGGCCGGAAGGGTTCGGCCAGCGGCCCTGCCAGCGCGCTGTCGATGTCTGCCAGGGGCAACTCCTGCAATTGCTTGAGTTCGGCCTGCAGCGCCTGCTCGGGCACGCCCAGCGCCAGCAGTGGCTGCCAGTATTCGGGCAGGCGCTCGAGGGCCGCGCGGACCTGGCGTTGCTGCGCCGGCTGGCTGAGCAACTGGTTGAGCGACAGATAGCCCTTGAGCTTGCCCAGGCCCACCAGGGGTTGCAGGCGCTCGTCCAGGAGGTCGAGGCGTTCCAGCAGCTGTTGCTGGTCGGCTGCGCGCACCAGGAAGAACTGGCTGGTGGGCTGGTAGCCGGTGATCCGGGCGATGGCCTGGGCCTCTTGCAGCAACTGGGGCGGTGCGCCGACCCACTGGCGGATATCGTTCTTGCTGTCGAGCTGCCACAGGCCCGCCGCGCAAAACAGTCCCAGCAGCCCCAGTAGCACCGGGCTCGACACCCGTGCCAGCAGGGCGCTGCGCAGCCGCAGCAAGCTGGCGGCGACCCGCAGCGGCCACTGCGCCGGACGCAGCTCGACCTTGCGCAGCAGCGCCGGCAGCAGGCACACGGCCGCCAGGTAGGCGCCCAGCAGGCCGGCGGCGGAGAACACGGCGATCTGGGTCAGGGCCGGGAATGGCGTCCAGGCCAGGGCCAGGTAGCCGATGCAGCTGGTGGCCAGGCTCAGGCTCAGGCCCGGCAGGGTCAGGCGCAGGGCCGGCCAGCTGCGCCAGGGCCTGAGGCTCCAGCTCTTGGACAGGTAGTGCAGCGGATAGTCCACGGCCACGCCGATCAGGCTCGAGCCCAGCACCAGGGTCATGACGTGCATGTGCCCGAACAGGGCGACGCAGGCCACGGCACCGAACAGCATGCCCACCAGCACCGGGACGAAGGCCAGCAAGGCGTGCCAGCGGCGAAAGGCCAGGAGCAGCAGCGCCAGGATGCCCAGGGTCGCGCCTCCGCCGACCCAGGAGATCTCCCGGGAGGCCTGTTGCTGGCCGCTGGCGGCATACAGCAAGCCACTGGCCGCCAGTAGCTGTCCTTGCTGTTGAGTGGCGTGTTCGCGGCTGTGCTGCAGCAGCCCGGCCACCTGCAACGGCAATTGCAGGTCGAAGGCATTGCCGGCGCTATGGGCCCGCAGCAGCACCCAGTGCTTGCCGTCGGCCTCGGCCAGCAGCGCGCCGCTGCCGATGTCCAGTTGCACGCTGGCGTGTTGTGGCTGGTTGGCCTGGATCCGCCCGGTCAGCCCCAGCCAGTCATCCTGGCTGGGCACCAGGGTGAAGCCGGCAAAGGGATCGAACAGGCTCTGCACTCGTTGCTGGATGAAGGCCCGGGGCTGTTCGAGCAACTGCTGGCGATCCTTGGCCGAGAGCATCGCCAGGCGACCCTGCAACAGTTGCTTGCGCAAGGCCGGCAGGTCGGCCTGCAGGGTCCACTGGACCTTGTCGAACAGGCCGCTGGCCTGCCACTGCCCGGCCAGCTCGCGAGCCAGGTCCAGCGCCTGCTGGCGTTGGGCGTGGCCCACCAGGACCAGGATCTCGCGGTTCAACGGTTCCTGCATGCGCTGTTCGGCCTGCAACTCCAGGGCGTCCGGGGCCGTGCCTGGCACCAGTTCCATGAGGTCGGCCGACAAGGGCGCGCCGTGGCGCCACTGCCAGGCGGCAGTGGCCAGGACCAGGGCCAGCAGGATCAGGAAGAGGCGTGGCAACCAGCGCTCACTCGGCAAAGTCATGGCGTTCCAGGTCGCTCAGGGGTTGGTTGCTGGTGCTGTCCTGCATGATCAACAACGTGCGGTCGCCCTGGGTTTCCAGCAGCTCGATGCGTTGCACCAGGGCGCCGCCGTCGATGTCGATCCGGGTGAAGATCTGCTGGAGCAGCAGTGAACGCGGCAGCAGTTGCAGGTGCCAGTCTTGCGCGGTGCCTTGCAGGCGCAGTTCGAAGTCCCGCTGCAGGCCGCTGCTGTCGCCTTGCAGCACGGCCAGGAACAGGCGGTTGTGCTCGGCGCCGGCGCTCTTGCCCGGCAGCATCTGCCAGCCCTCGGCATCGCGGCGGGCGATGCCCTTGGGCGTGATGCGGTAGTCCTGTTGCAACGGGGTCTGCAACAGCCACAGCAGGCCATGCTGGCGGGCCAGGACGAACTGGCCCTTGCTGGTCAGTGGCTGGGGCAGGGCCCGCAGGTGTTTTTCCTGGATGAAACGACCATGGATCACCTCGGGGCGCGACAGTTGCTCGCTCAATCGCTGCAGGTCGAAGTCCTGGGCCTGGGTCATGGGCGGCACGGCCAGCAGGAGCAGGCAGGCCAGCAGCAAGTGTTTACAGAGGGTCATGGCAACAGGCGCTCCACGGCGTCGGTGAAGATCTTGGGCGAGGCCAGCTGCATTTCGCGGCTGGCGATTGCCACGGCCACTTGTACCGAGCTGGCGCGGGTCAGGCGCTCGCCCGTGGCCAGGTCGGTGATCAGGTAGTTGATCTTCAGGCGGTTCTCCCATTCCACCAGGCTGGCGCGCACGTTCAGGGTCTGGCCGAACACCGCGCCACGTACATAGCGCAGTTGCAGGTCGATCACCGGCCAGGCGTAGCCGGAGTCGCGCATTTGCTCATAGTTGTGGCCAAGCCTGTCGAGCAGCGCGCAGCGGGCGACCTCCAGGTACTTGACGTAATGTCCGTGCCAGACCACGTGCATGGTGTCGACATCGAAGAACGGCACCAGGATCTGGGTATCGACGTAGATCGCTCCCTGGCTACGCATGCAACCTCCAGTGTTGTTCGGCGATACGTTGCAGGCACAGGCGCAGTTCGCCCTCCAGGGCGCGGTCCTCGATCACCGGTGGAAAATCCTCGGCCAGCTGCGCGCGCATGGCCGCCAGGGCCGCCGGCAAGGCTCGGGCATCGGCTTCGCGGCTGCGCAGCCAGACGCCCTGGTTGGCGGCCAGCAGGGTCGCGGCGGCCACTTGTTCGGTGAGCTCCAGCACGCGCAGCGCATCGCGGGCGGCAATGGTGCCCATGCTCACCTTGTCCTGGTTGTGGCACTCGGTGGAGCGCGAGAACACGCTGGCCGGCAGGGTGTTCTTCAAGGCTTCGGCGGTCCAGGCGCTGGCGCCGATCTGCACCGCCTTGAAGCCATGGTTGAGCATTGCCCGTTCAGCCGTCGCGGCGGACAGGTTGCTCGGCAGGCCGTGGTTGTAGCGCACGTCCACCAGCAGTGCCAGTTGCCGGTCCAGCAGGTCGGCGACGTTGGCCACCAGGTTCTTCAGGCTGTCCATGGCGAAGGCGATGTGCCCGCCATAGAAGTGCCCGCCGTGGAGCACCCGCTCGGCCTCGGCGTCGATGATCGGGTTGTCGTTGGCGCTGTTGAGCTCGGTTTCGATGAACGAGCGCAACCAGCCCAGGCTGTCGGCCAGCACCCCCAGTACATGGGGCGCGCAGCGCAGGGAGTAGCGGTCCTGGAGACGATGCAGGGGCGCGGTGGGGGCGTCGATCGCCAGGTCCTGGCGCAGCCAGGCGGCAACCTGGGTCTGGCCTGGATGGGGCTTGGCGGCGAACAGGCGTTCGTCGAAGTGCTCAGGGTTGCCTTGCAGGGCCACCACGTTCAGGGCCGTGATCCGCGTCGCCAGGCGCAGCAGGTAGTCGGCGCGGGCGAAGGCCAGGCAGGCCAGGCCAGTCATTACCGCGGTGCCGTTCATCAACGCCAGGGCCTCCTTGGGCCGTAGCACCAGGGGCTGCCAACCCAGCTCGCGGTGTACGTCGGCCGACTCGCGGCGTTCGCCACGGAACAGCACCTGGCGCTCCCCGGACAGGGTGGCGGCCACGTAGGACAGCGGCGTCAGGTCGCCACTGGCGCCCACCGAGCCTTCCTGGGGGATCAGCGGCAGGATGTCCAGGTCGAGGAAGGCTTGCAGGCGTTCCAGCAACTCCACGCGCACTCCGGACATGCCGTGGCACAGCGACTGCAAGCGCGCCGCGAGCACCGCCCGGGTCGCCTGGGGTTCGAGCAACTGGCCCAGGCCGCAGCCGTGGAAGGTGTACAGGTGCCGGGGCAGCGCCTCGACATGCTCCAGTGGCACCGCCACCACGCAGGAGTCGCCGTAACCTGTGGTCACGCCGTAGATCACCCCTTCCTTGTCCAGCAGGGAGTCGAGGAACTGCGCGCCCTTGGCGATACGCTGGCGCCAGGCCGCATCGGCTTGCAGGCGCGCTGGCGCCTGGCGGTTGGCCAGGGCCAGCACGTCCTCGATGCGCAAGGGATGTTCGCCGAAGGTGACCGGCTCATGGGTCGAGGTTGTCATCGGTTTTCCAGAATGGGTAGAAGTTGAACCACTGTTGCGGGGCTTGCAGGCAGTAATGGCCCAGGCGCTCGGCATAGCGCGTGGCCCATTGGGCGATCACTTGCTGGCGGTCGCTGCGCTTCCACTGCACGGCCTCGGCGAAAGGTTCGAGGATCACTCGGTAGCGCCCCTGCTGCTTGAGGCAGAGCAACAGGTTGACCGGGCACTTGAGCAGCCCGGCCAGCAGCCAGGGTCCCTGGGGAAAGGCCGCCGGCTGGCCGAGGAAATCCACCTGCACGTTGCGCCCGCCATGCAGCGGCACTCGGTCGCCGGCGATCGCCAGCCACTCGCCGCGCTCCAGGCGCTGGCTCAGTTGCAGCATGATCGCCGGGTCCAGCTCACTGACCTGGACCAGCCTCAGGTTGCTGGCCCCGGCCTCGCCCAGCAGGCGGTTGAAGCGTTCGGCGTGCCGGGTATGCACCAGCACGTTCATGGTCACCTGCTCGCCGAGTTCGGCCAGGGCCCGGCAGACTTCCAGGTTGCCCAGGTGGGCGCCCACCAGCAGTTGCCCGCGTTCGCCGCGCAGTTGCTGGCGCAGGCCAGCCGGGTCGAGGATCTCGATCTGTTCCAGGCGCAGCTTGCCGTTCCACACATCGAGCTTGTCCAGCAGGGCCTCGGCGAAGGCCATGAACTGGCCGAATACCCGGCGCTGGCTGGGCAGCAGGTCTTCGCGCTGGTGGAAGCGGGCCAGGCGCAGCTGGTATTGCCAGATGCTGCGGCGGGCGCTGCGGCCAAACAGGAAGAAGTACAGGACGATGGCGTACAGCAGCGGGCTCAGCACCCTGCGGCCCAGGGTCCGTACGCCGAAGGCGGTGAGTTTCATCAGCCAGAAGCTGCCGCGCTCGCGGCGCTCGGCCCAATGCCTGTTGGAGGAGGGCTCGCGGTTCATGTGCGCCACCGCCGCCAGAGAATCAGAGGCAGGCGCGCGAGCATGCCGAAGAACAGCTTGGCGTGCATCCTGGAAATCAGGGCGTTGTCGTGCCACAGGCGAAAGTGCGACAGGCCGTCCTGGGGATAGTGGACCCGGGTCGGCAGCCAGAGCATGGCCTGGTTGCGCCAGGACAGGCGCACGAGGATTTCCGGGTCGAAGTCCATGCGCCGGCCCAGGGCCACTGAATCGACCAGGGCCAGGGTCGGTGCCAGGGGATAGACCCGGAAACCGCACATGGAGTCCGGGATCTGCAACGACAGGCTGTTGATCCACACCCAGACGTGGGTCAGGTAGCGGGCATAGAGGCGGCCCTTGGGCACGCTGGCGTCGTACTGTGGATAACCGCAGACCAGGGCCTGGGGCGACTGGCGCGAACAGTGGATGAAGTTATCCACAGCGCTCAGGTCGTGCTGGCCGTCGGCGTCCACTTGCAGGGCATGGCTGAAGCCCAGGCGTGCGGCCTCCCGCAGGCCGGCCATGACCGCGCCGCCCTTGCCCTGGTTGACCGCCAGGCGCACCAGGAACACTTGCTCGCGCTCGGCCAGGCGTTGCAGCACACTGGCGCATCCGGGGCTGCTGGCGTCGTCCACCAGGATGCAGGGCAGGCCCTGTTCCCGCAGGGCGTCGACCACCGCCGGCACGGCGCCTTCGTGGTTGTAGACCGGGATCACCGCGCAAGGGTTATGCACAGGCGCCTGGCTGGGCAACTTATCCACAGCTGTCCTCCAGCAGGATACGGCCGCTGGAACAGGCAGCCCCGGCATTGAGGTAGGCGAAGTACAGCTTCTGGCGCTGGGTGTCGAAGCGCAGGTTCAACTGGATGCGATCGCCGGGGCGTATCAGTTGCTGGAACTTCAGCACTTCCATCCCGGCGAAACGGCCCGGCAGTTCCAGCAGGCGCTGGCCGAGGGCCAGGGCCCAGTCCACCTGCACCACCCCGGGAAGGATCGGCGCCTGGGGAAAGTGCCCGCTGAAATAGGCCAGGTCCGGGGGGATCGCCAGTTGCAGCTGCCACTCGTCGTCCTGCTGCAATTGGGCCAGGACTTCCGGCTCCCGCGGGCGCGGTGCCTGGAGCAGGGCCTGGACCTGGGCCTGGGGCAGCTTGCCCTGGGCGGTGAGCGGCAACTGGCGCAGCAGGCGCCAGCGCCGGGGCAGGGCCAGGGCCTCGCAGTGCTGGGCCAGGTGCTGGCGCAGGGCCTGGACCAGGTGGCGCCGGCCCTGGTTGCGCAGTACATGCAGGCCGGCTTCGTCGAGCACCAGCAGGGCGCCCAGGTAGGCACGGTTCTCCTCGATCACCCCAAGGCGGGCCTCGGCGACCCAGGCGTGGCTTTCCAGGGCCTGCTCCAGCATGGGCAGGGAGATGCGTTTTTCTTCCAGCTTGACGATGCGGTCCAGGCGCCCCAGCAGTTCGAAGCGACCGTCGGTGGCGATCCGCGCGGCATCGGCACTGTGTTCCACGTGTCCGGCCGGCAGGTAGGGCGAGGCGATCAACAGCGCACCGTCGGCATCCTGGCCCAGTTGCACATCGGCGAAGGGTTGCCACAGTGTCGCGCCCTGGCGCCAGGCGATCCCGCCGGTCTCGGAGCTGCCGAGGATCTCCGTGGGCCATTGCCCCAGGCGCTGCTGCAAGCTCGCGGCGGCGGGCGCGGGCAAGGCGCCGCCGGAAGAAAATACCCGCCGGACCTGGCTCAGGGCCGGCCAGTCGAGGTTGTCGCCCATGCGCTTGAGCAGTGCCGGGCTGGCCACCCAGGCGAATGCCGGGCATTCGCGGCTGGCCCGTTGCAGGTCTTCGGGGAACGCCAGTTGGCGCCGCAGGAACGGGCGACCGGCGCACAGCGGCCAGAGCACCCGGAACAGCAGGCCATAGATGTGCTGGGTGGCGACGCTGCCGATGATCCAGGCCGGGCCCAGGTCGTGGCCCCAGAGCTGCTCCAGGGCCTGTACTTCATTGGCCAGCTGGCGCAGTCGCTTGTCGATGCGCTTGGGTTCGCCGCTGGAACCGGAGGTGCACAGGCTCAGGCGACAGGTGTCCAGGTCCAGGTCGGCCGCCGCCAGGGGGCCGGTCGCGGTTGCCGGCAGTGGCGGGTCCTGGTCGGTCAGCCATAAGTCGACCTCCGTCGCCCAGCGCTGGCGGGTCTGGGCTTGCAGATCGGCGGGCAGCAGCACGCTGGCCCCGGCACGCCAGGCTCCGAGCAGGGCCACCGCCAGCTCCACTGCATCTTCCAGGTGGATCGCCACGCGCTCGACGTGCAGCTCCCGGAGGGTCGCGGCCAGGCCAAGGGCCCGGGCCTGCAGGGCCGCAAGGTCGATATCGGGATGGGCGGCGGCCAACCGTGGCCCTTGTGTCTCGAGCAAGAGCTGCTCAAGGGGAATCCAGTTCATCTACGGCCTCTTACCCGTTGGCGCAACAGCCATTCGATGGCGAACAGCAAGCCCATCAGCCCATAGGCGATCAGGCCGTTGTACAGCATCCACCAGTCCAGCGGCGCCCAGAGTGTCAGCGCGGCGGCGACCAGGCCATTGCAGAGGAAGAACAGACTCCAGGCGATAGTCACCTGGCGGGTGTAGCGTATGGCCTGTGGCGGCAGCTCCGGCTCGCTGAGGCGGGCCAGGCGCTCGGCCACTGGCGGGCCGTACTTGAGGCTCAGGCCGAACACCCCCAGCATGCAGGCGCTGATCAGCACCGGGTACCAGCGCAGCAGCCCCGGGCGGTCGAACCAGGCCAGCAACAGGCAGAAGACGAGCGCGGCACCGGCCATCCACAGGCTGCCGGGACGGCGCTCACCGGTCAGTGCCCGGACCAGCCACAGGCTGCCCAGCAACAGGCCGAATTGCCATGGCGCGAAGTGCTCCATGCCCAAGTACACGGCGAAGGGATAAAGCAGGCCGGCCAGCAACAAGCCCAGGCCGATCAGGCGGTTCATGCGGCCGGCTGGACCAGACGATAGACCGCCTCGACCACGTCGTTGACGGTACGCACCGACTTGAACTCCTCGGCGGCGATTTTCTTGCCGGTCTGGCGCTTGATGTGGTCGATCAGGTCGACGGCATCGATGCTGTCGATTTCCAGGTCCTGGTACAGGTTGGAGTCCAGGCTGATGTTCGACGGTTCCACTTCGAAGAGTTCGACCAGGGCATCGCGCAGGGTATTGAAGATGTCGTCACGGGTTTGCATGGTCGGTTCTCAAGCTGCCTGTTTTGCGCTGACGAAGGCCGCGAGGCTCGCCACGTTGCTGAAGTGATTGCGGGTGTCCTTGGCGTCGGCGTCGATCTTGATGCCGTACTTCTTCTGGATCGCCAGGCCCAGTTCCAGGGCGTCCACCGAGTCCAGGCCGAGGCCTTCGCCGAACAGTGTCTGCTGGTCGCCGATGTCCTGGGCGCTGATGTCTTCCAGGCCCAGGGCATCGATGATCAGCAGTTTGATTTCAAGCATCAGGTCCGGGTGCGTATCGCTCATCTTTGGCGAGCTCCTTGGTGAAATAGTTGTGCAAGTGCTCATTGAGCTTGCGCGAAGCCTGGGGCGCCGGGCCCTGGGCGGCAAAGGTCTGTGGGTCTATATCGGCACCGACGTGAAAACTGAAGTGCACCCGGCGTTGCGGGATCCGGTACCAGGGCTCGGCCTTGGTCAGCGTGCTGGGGCTGACCCGGATCACCACTGGAGTGATGAGCTTGGCACCGCGCAGGGCGATCGCCGCGGCTCCCCGATGAAAGGCCGGCGCTGCGCCAGGAAGGGTGCGGGTGCCCTCGGGAAAGACGATCAGCGTCTGGCCTTCGTGCAGAGCCCCGCAGGCGTTCTCGAGCATCTCCAGGCTGCCGTCGTTGCTGATGTACTGGGCCGCGCGCACCGGGCCACGGGTGAAGGGGTTGTTCCACAGGCTCTCCTTGACCACGCAGTTGGCGTCGCGCACCAGGTCGATCAGGAACACCACGTCGATCAGCGACGGGTGGTTGGCGATGATCATCTGGCCCGGGCGCCCCAGTTGCCCGGCGCCCTGGACCTCGTAGGTGAGTACGCCGCACCTGGCCATCCAGCGGATGAACAGCCAGAACAGCCGGCTGATGGTCTTGCGCGCCCGCAACCGCTGGTCCGGGGCATCCCCGGGCAGGCAGGCCAGCAGCGGGAAGATCACCAGGCGCAGGCACAAACCACCTATTCCGAACACTGCAAAGCTCAGCGCCGTGGCCACCAGGCGCCAGTAATAGGCATCGCGCCCCTTGGTCTTCACTGGTTGCGTTGCCAGGTCCATGTGCGATTCATCCAGGCATGTTGGCAATAAGGTTGCGGCCCAAGCAGGGTACGCAACAGGTTCAGGGCGTGGGGCCACTGGGCTGGAGCCTGGGGCCGGCCGCCGGTGCCATCCAGGGACAGCTGCCAATCCGCGCCGGGGGTCAGCAGCAGGCCCAGGGCATAGGGAAAGGGCACATCGTCGATCCAGTCGGCGTAGGCCTGGGGTGGCTGCTCCTCGGTGATCACCAGCAGTACGTGGGACGCGCCGTCGGCCAACAGCGCCGCAGCTTCCAGCATGCCGTGCTCCAGGCCGTCCCCGGCCGCAGCCAGGGCGGTCATCTCGCTGGTCTCGCCCCGCATGATGGACCACAGGCCGATCACCGCGTTGTGCACCGAGAGACTGAACTGGGTGGGCGACAACGGTTGCTCGGCGGCCAGGTCGCTGAGGATCTCCAGGGTTCGCGGGGTTTCGCCATGGCGGGAAATGAACACCAGGGGCAGGCGCTCGAGGCCCTCGGCCAGGGGCCAGCCAACGCTGAAGGCCATGCGGGCCAGGCGACTGAGGCGACGGCGCTGCATGGCGGGCAGGAAGGAAACGTCCGGAGCGCTATCGCTGCTGGCCGGCAGGGCCGGCTGCTGGCACCAGGCCTGCCAGGCGTCCACGCCCTCGAGCCCAGGGGCCCACGCACGCCATTGAGCGATATTGAACTTGATCACTTGGTTTCATCCCGCCCCTGCGGGCTTTCTTGACGTGGTGCGGCGCTGGGGGTGGCGCCTGGCCAGGATGACGCTTAAGCGCCAGTGGCGCGCATTATCCCGGTGCAACAGTCATGTAGCAAATAGCGGATGGACTGCTGGTCGCAAATGAGATGAATCTGCCGTGGAGCGAAAGTCCCTTCGCCACCACCGGCTGCCAAGGCCTTGTGCAGGCGCCTGGCAGCGGGGCTGGCGCAGTAGCCGACCGGTCCCGGGATAGCCGGCCGAACTTGCGTTGCCGAGGTAGCTAAGGGGCGGCGTCGGCTACTACACTCGGTGATCTTTGATACACGGAGGTCTAGCTATGCGGCGCGTGGTGTTCAATCAGAAAGGTGGCGTGGGCAAGTCGAGCATTGCCTGCAATCTGGCGGCGGTCAGCGCCAGCGAGGGGTATCGCACCTTGCTGGTGGACCTCGATGCCCAGGCCAACTCGACCCAATACCTTACCGGCCTGACCGGCGAGGACATTCCCATGGGCATCGCCGACTTCTTCAAGCAGACCCTGTCTTCCGGGCCGTTCTCCAGGAAGAACCAGGTGGACATCTACGAGACGCCGTTCGACAACCTGCATGTGGTGACCGCCACGGCGGAGCTGGCGGACCTGCAGCCCAAGCTGGAGGCCAAGCACAAGATCAACAAGCTGCGTAAATTGCTCGACGAGTTGTCCGAGGATTACGAGCGGATCTACCTCGATACCCCGCCAGCCCTGAACTTCTATGCGGTATCGGCGCTGATCGCGGCCGATCGTGTGCTGATTCCCTTCGATTGCGACAGTTTTTCCCGCCAGGCCCTGTACGGCCTGCTGGCCGAGATCGAGGAGTTGAAGGAGGACCACAACGAAGAGCTCGAGGTCGAGGGTATCGTGGTCAACCAGTTCCAGGCCCGGGCCAGCCTGCCGCAACAAATGCTCGACGAGCTGATTGGCGAAGGCCTGCCGGTGCTGCCGGTGTACCTGGCCAGCTCGGTGCGCATGCGTGAGTCCCACCAGGCCAGCCTGCCGCTGATCCATCTCGACCCACGGCACAAGCTGACCCAGCAGTTCGTCGACCTGCACAACCTGCTGGAAAACGCCTGAGTTTCAAGTTGCCATGGGCGCAGGGCGTGACCTGCGCTTCATGGCGTCATCTCAAATCCCCTGGCTACGCAACCAGCCGATCAACTGCGGCAAGGGCAGGGCGCCGCTTTGCCGGGCCACTTCCCGGCCATTCCTGAACAGGATCAGGCTTGGAATCGAGCGAATGCCCAACTGTGCCGAAAGCTGCTGGTTGGCTTCGCTGTCGAGCTTGGCCAGGCGGCATTTGCCGCTCAGTTGCGCGGCGGCCTGCTGGAAGGTCGGTGCAAAGGATTTGCACGGCCCGCACCAGTCTGCCCACACATCCACTAGCAACGGCAGGTCGCCCTTGACCTGGCTGGCGTAAGCGCCCTGTTGCAAGTCAAAGGGTTTGTCCAGCAACACCTCGGCCTTGCAGCGCCCACACCTGGGATGGTCGCCCAGGCGCTCGGCGGGGATGCGGTTGAGGCCGTTGCAGTGCGGGCAGGGGATCAGCAGTGGGTCGGTCATGGAAGCTCCGGGTCAGTGGCCAATGGCATCTATCTGGAGTCGTGGCGCGGATTTATCAAGCCGCGGGGCGGTGGATGCATCCGCTCACATATTGGAGCCCTGTCCCTGGCCTCCTATCTCTCAGGATTGGGAGGGCATCGACCGCTGGTCTATTCATCATTATCGCAACTTGCGATTGACCGGCTTTCTGGCTAGCTTTCATAGCAATATGCGATAGGGACATTGCATGCGAGTGATCACTGCAAAACGTATATGGGAGGCCAAGGAGAAATGGCCGCAGTCAGCCAAGGCGCTGGATGATTGGTACCGACTGATCAAGAGCAATAGCTTTGCCGATTTCTCGGCAATTAAGGCCATGTTCCCGGCTGTGGACAAGGTCGGTCCATTGCATGTCTTCGATGTGGGTGGCAACAAGCTGAGGTTGATTGCCGTCCTGCGCTACACCACCCAGAAACTCTATATCAGGTACATATTGAACCACCGTGAGTACGACCGAGGGCAATGGAAGGAGGGATGACAATGAGTGTGTTGATCAAGCAGGCGGCCGAGCACTGGCAATTCGTTGCGCCATTGCTACGCAAGCCTCGGACCGAAGAAGACTATGATCGACTGGTCCAGGCTCTGGATGAGTTGCTGGACCTTGCGGGGGATGATGAGGCTCATCCTCTGAACAGCCTGCTGGAGATCATTGGTGACTGGATCGAGGCGTATGACCTCGAACACCGGCCTATCCCCAAGGCTAGTGGCATCGATGTACTGCGTTACTTGATGCGCGAGCACGGCCTGACCCAGAGCGACCTGCCCGGGGTCGGGGCGCAATCGGTGGTTTCCGAAGTGCTGAGTGGCAAGCGCCAGCTCAACCTGCGGCAGGTGCGCTGGCTGTCCGAGCGCTTCAAGGTGGCGATGGAAGTGTTCGCCTGACTCAGGACGAACAGCTGATTTCCAGGTGCTTGCCCCAGTCCGGCGGCCGCTTGGCGTAGCGGTCCATGCCAGCCTGCTCCTCGAACGGCCGGCTCAGCACCTGGTGCAGGCGCCGCACTTCGCTGTAGTCGCCCGATTCCGCGGCCTCGATGGCCTGTTGCGCCAGGTAGTTGCGCAGGATGTACAGCGGGTTGACCGCGTGCATGCGCGTGCGGCGGTGCTCCTGGCCCTGCTGCGGATCGCGGGCCACCCGCGCCACGTACGACTCGGCCCAGGCATCGAAGCCCTTGAGATCGACGAAGTCGTCACGCAGCTGCGCCACGGCCTGCTCCGGCGCCGTGTCCCCCAGGCGGCGCAAGAACAGGCTGTAGTCCACGGCGCTGCCCTGCATCAGTTGCAGCAGCCGTTCCACCAGTTGCTGGTCGGCGTCCTCGGCATGGGTCAGGCCCAGGCGCCGGCGCATCAGGTCCAGGTAGTGGGCCTGGTACAACGGCAGGAACAGGCCCAGCGTTTCACGCAGGTCCTCGACCGCAATCAGTGGGGTCAGGGCCTGGGCCAGGGCGCTGAGGTTCCATTGGCCGATGGGCACCTGGTTGCTGAAGGAGTAGCGACCCTGGTCATCGGAGTGGTTGCAGATGAAGTGGGCGTCGAAGTCGTCGAGGAAGGCGAAGGGGCCGAAGTCGAAGGTGATGCCCAGGATCGACATGTTGTCGGTGTTCATCACGCCGTGGCAGAAGCCATAGGCTTGCCATTTGGCGATCAGCTCGGCATTGCGCTCGACGATCTCGCGGAACATCGCCAGGTAGGGCTGGGGCTGGTCCCGGTAGTCGGGAAAGTGCTGGGCCAGTACGTGCTCCGCC
This sequence comes from Pseudomonas sp. FW507-12TSA, assembly GCF_058781435.1. Taxonomy (NCBI): domain Bacteria; kingdom Pseudomonadati; phylum Pseudomonadota; class Gammaproteobacteria; order Pseudomonadales; family Pseudomonadaceae; genus Pseudomonas; species Pseudomonas sp. FW507-12TSA. Next base: position 18,890 of record NZ_JBYSWT010000007.1, on the reverse strand, counting down.
AGCTGGGTGTGCTGCTCGGACTTGCGCGTGTAGTAGAAGTATTCGAAATGCCCGAAGCGAACATGACTGGGCGCCAGGCGCAGGACCATGGCGCCGCGCTCCTGCTTCTCGCGCCACACCGGGGTGTCCGAGCCGATCACGCACAGCGCCCGGCTACTGGGAATGCCCAGGGCATGCAGGGCCTCGGAGGCGAGGAACTCGCGGATCGACGAGCGCAGCACTGCGCGGCCATCGCCCATGCGCGAGTAAGGCGTCTGGCCGGCGCCCTTCAGGTGCAGGTCCCAGTATTGGCCGGCATCGTTGCGCACTTCCCCTAGCAGCAAGCCGCGACCATCTCCCAGCTGGGGGTTGTAGGAGCCGAACTGGTGCCCGGAATAGACCATCGCCCGGGGTTCGGCCTCGGACCACAGCTTGTGCCCGCCGAACAGCTCGGCGAATACCGGGCTTTCGGCGACGGCGGGGTCCAGGTCCAGCAGGGCCATGGCTGCCGGGCTGGCCACCACCAGGCGCGGGTTGTCCAGGGGCTCGGGCAGCACATGGGTCGAGAAGGCGTCGCCCAGGCGGGCGAAACGATTGTCGAAGGTCAGTTCGTCGAGGGCTTTCAACGGCCATCTCCCAGCAGAATGTCCGAGTATTCTGCTGGGCAAAGCCGTTCGCGTCGAGTTCGCCGGGCGTTAGGGGGCTGGCTTTTCCGGCGCTGGCGGGTCCTGGGGTTTCTCCGGGCCGATGGGCACCATCTTGTACTCCTGGCCTTGGAGGTTCTTGAGGTAGACCTCCATCTGCCGGAACGAGATGTTGATGTGCTGCTTCTTGAACTCGCGGCTGATGAAGCGGTTGACCTCGTCGATCACCGGGTTGCGGTCGCCCAGCTCGCGCACGTGCATGCGCAGTTCGTGGTCCAGGGTGCTCTCGCCGAAACTGAGGAAGTACACCTGGGGTTCCGGTTCCTTGAGTACCCGTGGGTTCTCCCGGGCGGCCTTGAGCAGCAGTTCCTTGACCAGGTCCAGGTCCGAACCGTAGTCGACGCCGAGTTTCAGGGTCACGCGGGTGATGGTGTCGGTCAGCGACCAGTTGATCAGTTGTCCGGTGATGAAGGTCTGGTTCGGGACGATGATGTCCTTGCGGTCGAAGTCGGTGATGGTGGTGGCACGGATGCGGATCCGGCTCACGGTGCCCGACAGGTTGCCGATGGTGATGGTGTCGCCGATCCGCACCGGGCGCTCGAACAGGATGATGATGCCGGAAATGAAGTTGGCGAAGATCGCCTGCATGCCGAAGCCCAGGCCTACCGATAGCGCGGCCACCAGCCATTGCAGCTTGTCCCAGCTGACGCCGAGAGTCGACAGGGTGGTGACGAAGCCGACCCCGGCGATGGCATAGGAGAGCAAGGTGGTGGTGGCGTAGGCGCTGCCCTGGGCCAGGTTCAGCTTGGACAGCACCAATACTTCCAGCAGGCCCGGCAAGTTGCGCGCCAGGGCGAAGGTGATGCCGACGATGATCAGCGCGCCGAGCAAGTCGCCGATGCTGATGGGCACCATGCTCATGTTGGCGCCGGTGCCGCTGGTGTACTCGTAGAGGGTCACCCGGTCCAGGTAGGAGAACACCGAGATCAGGTCGGCCCAGACCCAGTACAGGGCCACCATGAAGCCTCCCAGCAGGGCCAGGCGGATCAGGCGCAGGGACTGTTCGTTGACCTTCTCGATATCCATGGTCGGCTCTTCGACCACCGCTTCGCCGCTTTCCCCGGCCTCCTTGGCCGCCTGGCGCTTGCTCAAGGCGCGCTGGTAGGCCAGGCGCCGCGCCGCGACGGCCAGGCCGCGCACGAAGGTAGCCTCGACCACCAGCCACAGCATCAAGAGGTACAGGGTGTTGATCAGGCGATCGCTGAGCTTCAGGGCGGTGTAGTAGAAGCCGAAGCACACGGCGATGAACAAGGCGATCGGCAGCAGGGTGAACAGCAAGCCCACGGCCTTGCGGAACAGCGAGGCGTTCTCGTGGGTCGGGCTGCTGAGCAGCAGGCGACTGAGCAGCCAGGCCATCAGGGCATAGCAGGTCAGCACCACGGCGATGCCCAGTACATCCTCGGCCAGGGCCGCGGGTTGCAACTCGGCCACCGTGACCACGGCCACCAGGGCCAGGACTACCAGGCCCAGGCGGCGGATCCACCCACGCAGGAACTCCACCTGGGGTTTCTCCCAGCGAAAGTGCAGTTCGGCCACGCCGCCGGGGGCCAGGATCCGATAGGCGGTGTAGAACACCAGCCAGGCCTGGGCGATCTGCAGCAGCGCTGCGCCCAGGGTGGCGTTCTGTCCCCGGGCATCGATCTGCAGGGCATAGCCGCACAGCGCCAGGCCCAGGGCCAGGGGCATCGCCAGCAGGACGTTGACCAGGATCGCCAGGGGCGTGTGCCACTGACTATCACGTTTGAAGTGGCCGATATCCTTGTGCACCTTGCTCAGGCGCGCATACAGGCTCTTGCGTCGCCACAGCAGGGCGCCGATCAACAGCAGCAGGGGCAGGAACAGCAAGGGCTGCTGCACCAGCGCGTCGATCAGCTCGCTGAAGCTCGAGGCCCAGGGCAAGGTGGTGACCTGGTACTGCAAGCGATCGGGCACCTGGCGCAGCCATGCAGTGTCCAGTGGCTTGTTGCTGGGGATCCAGAACATCTGCTCGTCGAGGGTCGCCCGCAGGGTCTGGGTGGTGCTGAGCAGCTGCTTCTGGTTCAGCTGCAGGGTGATGGATTCATTGAGCAGCGCGCTCAACTCGCGGTTCAGGCGGTCCAGCAGGTCGACCCGGGTATTGGCCAGTTCCAGCAGGGTCTTGCGCAATTGCGGGGTGACCTGCTCGGGCGGCTGGTTCTTGAGCAGGTTGTCGACGTAGGCGGTGGGGCTGCTGAGCAGCTCGCGCTGCTGGCTGACCTCGAACTGGTAGAGGCGGATATCGGCGATATTGTTCGCCAGGTCGCGGTCGACCTTGAGCCGCGGCAGGGCCTGTTTCTGCTTGTAGAGGATCTTGGACAGCAACAGGCTGCCCTTGAGCACGCTGATCTGCTCGTCCAGCGCCGCGGCGACCTGGGTTACGTTGTCCAGTTGCTGCTTGGTCTGCAGGTTGCGCTGGGTCTGTTCGTTGAGTTGGTCGGTGAAGTGCAGGAGATAGTCTGAGGCTTCGAGATTGATGGCGCTCTCGGTGGCCAGCAGGCTGCTGCCGCCGGCTTTCTGTGCTTCGATGGACTGCTGGGTAACCGTCTCCTGGGACTGGGCCAGGCGCTTCTGGTTGATCAGGGTCTGCAGGTCCTGGGTTTCCTGTTCCAGGCGCGCGATCTTTTCCACCAGCAGGTCGTGCTGGCTGCTGCCCAGGTCTTGCAGCTGGCTGTTGCCTGCCAGTTCCTGGCGGCGCAGCGGGATCAAGGCATTGATCGCCGCGAGCTCGGCATTGAGCAGGTTGCGCTGGTCGCTGCTCAGCAGCTTGCCGTTGTCCTTGCCCGCCTTGAGGATGGTGTTGATCTGCAGGATCCGGGTCTGGCCGTTGCTGATCTCGGCCTGGGCCCGTTCGGGGCGGGTCTGGGCGCTGATGGTCAGGCTGTTGGCCTGGGCCAGGGCTTTTTGCAGTTCACCCTGGGCGGTGGTGCGCTCGGCCAGCAGTTGCTCCAGCTGCGTCACGCTCAGCGTGGCATAGCGCTGGGTCACCGGCACCACCTTGCTGGCCTTGAGGCGTGCCAGCTCGCGCTGGTTTTCCAGGGTCTGGCGTGGAGCGTTGGCCAACTGCTGCTTGAGCTCCGGCAGGCGCTGTTCGTAGTCCTGCAGGTTGGCCAGTTGGTTCAGGGTGTTCTGCAAGACGGTCTGCAGGGCCTTCTGATCGACTTCCGACAGCTTGCGCTCGGCGATCTTGTCCAGGCTTTGCTGGACCGCCTCGGCACTGGGCGGATCGCCGCCCTGTGCGGCGCCGACAGAGAGACTCAGGCCCAGCAGGGCAATGGCGAAAATTTTACGCAGGGTCGGCATAGGGATCGATCGAGCAAGCAAGTAGGAATAGGGGGAATGCGACGGCAAGAATCTGGCGCGTTTCCGAGTTTAGAGGAAGAGTCCGGGGCCGGGGCGACTTCCTTCGGGGAATCTGACGCCGACTTTGCCGATCTTGTTCCCGTCCATCACCGCGACGGTCCAGGTGGTGTTGTTCCACTCCACCTGGTCGCCGACCACCGGTGCACCGCCGACCTTCTGGGCGATGAATGCCGCCAGCGGCATGTCCGCATCCTGGCCGTCGAGCTTGAGTCCGTAGAGCGCCGAGACCGCGCCCAGCTGGGCATCGCCTTCGAGGACGAAATCGCCGAAGAAGCGCAGGTCCAGGCCGCGTTCCGGGGCTTGGCTGAAAAGTTTGCCCAGGGCCGGGAGGTTGTGTTCATGGCCGATCACGCATAGCAGGTCGTCGGCCTCCAGCACCGTGCTACCCGAGGGGTGGAGCAATTGCTGGCCGCGAAACAGGGCGGCGATGCGCGTGCCTTCGGGCATCTTCAATTCCCGCAGGGCCGCGCCGATGCACCACTTCTCCGCGCCCAGGCGGTAGACGAACAGCTCCCACTCGCTGGTGACATGGACTTCCAGGGCGGCCCGGGAAATCGGTGCCGGCTCCGGTGGGACCGTGACCTTCAGCCACTTGGCCACCCACGGCAGGCTGGTGCCTTGCAGCAGCAGGGAGATCAGCACGATGAAGAACGCCAGGTTGAAGTACAGCTGGGCGTTGGGCAGGCCGGCCATCAGCGGGAACACCGCGAGAATGATCGGTACCGCGCCCCGCAGCCCGACCCAGGAGATGAAGGCCTTTTCCCGGCCATGGAAGGCCCGGAATGGCAGCAGCCCCACCAGCACCGACAACGGCCGGGCGAAGAGGATCATCCACAGTGCCAGGCCCAGGGCCGGCAGGGCGATGGGCAGCAGGTCGTGGGGAGTGACCAGCAGTCCCAGCACCAGGAACATGCCGATCTGCGCCAGCCAGGCCATGCCGTCGAGCATGTGCAGGATGCCGTGGCGGCTGCGTACCGGGCGGTTGCCGATCACCAGGCCGCACAAGTACACCGCGAGGAAACCGCTGCCATGCAGGGCGTTGGTCAGGGCGAACACCACCAGCCCGCCGGCGATCACCAGGATCGGGTACAGGCCATTGGCCAGGTGGATGCGGTTGACCAGTTGCAGCATCAGCCAGCCGCCGCCGAGGCCGATCACCGCGCCGATGCCGAATTCGCGGACCAGTTCCACCAGCAGGCTGAAGTGCAAGCCGGTATGGCCATTGGCGAGCATGTCGATCAGGGTCACGGTGAGGAACACCGCCATCGGATCGTTGCTGCCGGACTCGATCTCCAGGCTCGCGGTCACCCGCTCGTTGAGGCCCTTGCCTCCCAATAGCGAGAACACCGCCGCGGCGTCGGTGGAACCGACGATGGCGCCGATCAGCAAGCCCTGGATCAGGTTGAGGTCGAACAGCCAGGCCGCGGCCATGCCGGTCAGCCCGGTGGTGATCAGCACTCCTACCGTGGCCAGTGACAGCGCCGGCCACAGGGCCACGCGAAAGCTCGCGACCCGGGTGCGCAAGCCGCCGTCCAGGAGGATCACTGCCAGGGCCAGGTTGCCCACCAGGTAGGCGGTCGGATAGTTGTCGAAGATGATCCCGCCGCCGTCGACGCCGGCGGTCATGCCCACGGCAAGGATGATCACCAGGATCGGGATGCCCAGGCGGGAAGAGAGGGAACTGACCAGGATGCTCGCACCTACCAGCAACGAGCCGATCAAGAACAGGCTGTTGATGGTCGTCGCATTCAAAGGCAGTACTCCAGAGCGGAAAAGGCGGGCGCGAACTGACCATGCAGTCTGCGTGCCATCGATTCTAACCTGCTGAAATGTGCCGCTGTCAAAAGCTTTTCATGGCAGCGACGCAGGCCCCGGCGGACGGTATCCGTCGGGGCTTTGGCCGGATTTGCGAAGGCCTTCAGAGGTTGAAGCGGGCGACCATGCTGTTGAGGTCCACGGCCAGGCGCGACAGCTCGTTGCTGGCTGCACTGGTCTGGTTGGCACCAGTGGCCGATTGCACCGACAAGTCGCGGATGTTCACCAGGTTGCGGTCCACTTCCCGGGCTACCTGGGCCTGCTCCTCGGCGGCGCTGGCGATCACCAGGTTGCGCTCGTTGATTTCGATGATCGCGCTGTTGATGGTGTCCAGGGACAGGCCTGCGCCCCGGGCGATGTTCAGGGTCGACTCGGCGCGCTCGGTGCTGTTGCGCATGGAGTCCACGGCCTGTTCGGTGCCATTCTGGATGCTGCCGATCATGCGTTCGATTTCACTGGTGGACTGCTGGGTGCGATGAGCCAGGGCGCGGACCTCGTCGGCGACCACGGCAAAACCACGTCCGGCCTCGCCGGCACGGGCGGCCTCGATGGCGGCGTTGAGGGCCAGCAGGTTGGTCTGGTCGGCCAGGCCACGGATCACGTCCAGGACCTTGCCGATGTCGCGGGATTCGTTGGCCAGGTCGCCGATCAGGCTGGCGGTGTCTTGCACGTCGCCGCTCATGCGTTCGATGGCGGCCACGGTTTCCTGTACCAGGTCGCGGCCGTCACCGGCCGAGGCGGTGGCATTCTTCGAGGCCTCGGAAGTGCTGACGGCATTGCGTGCCACTTCTTCCACGGCGCTGGTCATTTCGTTGACCGCAGTGGCGGCCTGCTCGATTTCGTTGTTCTGCTGGGTCAGGCCGCGAGCGCTTTCCTCGGTGACGCTGTTGAGTTCCTCGGCGGCGGAGGCCAGTTGGGTGGCGGAGCCGGAGATGCGCTGCAAGGTGTCGCGCAGTTTTTCCTGCATCTTGGCCATGGCCCGCAGCAAGCGGCCGGCTTCGTCGCTACCGTCGGCCTGGACCGGGCGGGTCAGGTTGCCCTCGGCGATCTCCTCGGCGGCTTCCAGGGCCTTGGCGATCGGCTGGGTGATGCTGCGGGTCAGCAGCCAGGCGAACAGCAGGGTCAGGCCAGTGGCCAGGAGCAGCAGGACCACCACCAGCTTGAACGCGGCCGAATACTGCTCGGCGGCCTGGCGGTTGGTGTCCACCGTCTGCTGGGTGTTGATCTCCATCAGGCGGTTGAGCACGGCGTTGATCGCCTCGGAGTTGTTCAGCAACTCGGTGTTGAGCAGGTTGCGCAACTCATCCACCTGGTTGTTGCGCGACAGGCTCTTCATCCGCTCTTCGATCTGCCGGTACTGGCCCAGCAGCTGGATGTACTGGTCATAGGCGGCTTTTTCCGCCGGGCCGGTGATGAGCTTTTCATAGGTGGCCTGGGCCGTGCGGATCTGCTGGTTGCGCATATCCAGCAGTTCCATGGTCTTTTGCTGCACATCCGGCTCGCGGTTCACCAGCAGGCGATAGGACAGCACCCGCAGGCGCAGGGTCAGCTGGGTGAACTCGTCGAGGCTCTGGATGCTCGGCACGCTGCTCAGGGTGATGTCTTCGGCGGCGCCACGGATCTTGCTCATCTGGTTCAGGGCGAAAACCCCGAGGATCAGCATCAAGCCGCCGATCATGGCAAAACCGAGGAAGGCCCGCGGAGCGATATTCATATTACGAAGGGACATGATAGGTACCAGGAAGAGCGCATCCATGCGGGGCTTGAGACTGATCTACCGTGACTTATCGGTCGTACGACTAAAGTCTTGAGTCCTGTCGTGGATTTCAGTCTCGCGCGGGTGTCGCGGATGGCTCTTGCGCTGGTCGTTCATTCCGGCCCCAGCCTGCAAACAGGGGCGGGGCCGAGGGCGTCGGATCAGAGGCGGAAGCGCGCCACCAGGCCGTTCAGGTCCACGGCCAGGCTGGCCAGTTCATTGCTGGCGGCGCTGGTCTGGTGGGCGCCGGTGGCCGACTGCACCGACAGATCACGGATGTTCACCAGGTTGCAATCCACTTCCCGGGCTACCTGGGCCTGTTCTTCGGCGGCGCTGGCGATCACCAGGTTGCGCTCGTTGATCTGGATGATCGCGCTGTTGATGGTGTCCAGGGACAGGCCGGCGCCCCGGGCGATGTTCAGGGTCGATTCGGCGCGCTCGGTGCTGTTGCGCATGGAGTCCACGGCCTGTTCGGTGCCGTTCTGGATGCTGCCGATCATGCGTTCGATTTCACTGGTGGACTGCTGGGTGCGATGAGCCAGGGCGCGGACCTCGTCGGCGACCACGGCAAAACCACGTCCGGCCTCGCCGGCACGGGCGGCCTCGATGGCGGCGTTGAGGGCCAGCAGGTTGGTCTGGTCGGCCAGGCCACGGATCACGTCCAGGACCTTGCCGATGTCGCGGGATTCGTTGGCCAGGTCGCCGATCAGGCTGGCGGTGTCTTGCACGTCGCCGCTCATGCGTTCGATGGCGGCCAGGGTTTCCTGCACCAGGTCGCGGCCGTCGCCGGCCGAAGCGGTGGCGTTCTTCGAGGCCTCGCAAGTGCTGGCGGCGTTGCGCGCCACTTCTTCCACGGCACTGGTCATTTCGTTGACCGCGGTGGCGGCCTGTTCGATCTCGTTGTTCTGCTGGGTCAGGCCACGGGCGCTTTCCTCGGTGACGCTGTTGAGTTCCTCGGCGGCGGAGGCCAGTTGAGTGGCGGAACCGGAAATGCGTTGCAGGGTAGTGCGCAGGTTCTCCTGCATCTTGGCCATGGCCCGCAACAGGCGGCCGGCCTCATCGTTGCCATCGACCTGGACCGGGCAGGCCAGGTTACCCTCGGCGATCTCCTCGGCGGCTTCCAGGGCCTTGGCGATCGGCTGGGTGATGCTGCGGGTCAGCAGCCAGGCGAACAGCAAGGTCAGGCCGCTGGCCAGCACCAGCAGCGCCACCACCAGGTCGAAGGCGTTGTGGTACTGCCTGGCAGCCTCCTCGGCGGCGGCGGTGGAGTAGCGGGTATTGATCTGCACCAGGCGGTTGAGGGTGCTGTTGATCGCCTCGGCGCTGTCCATCAATTGCTCGTTGAGCAACGCTTGCATGGCCTCCAGCTGGCCGTTGCGCGACAGTTCGATCAACTGGCTCTCCAGTTGGCGATGATGGGTCAGCGCCTTGATGTATTCGGCGTAGGCGGCACGCTCTTCGGGGAGGCTGATCAGCGCTTCGTAGAGTGGGCGGATATCGTCGATCTCCTGGTTGCGCTTGACGATGGTCTCCAGTGCCCTTTGCTGGGCTTCGGCGTCGCGATTGACCAGCAGGCGATAGGCATTGACCCGCAGGCGCAGGCTCAACTGGGTGAAGTCATCGACGCTCTTGATGCTGGGGAGGGTGTCTTGGGTGATGAGCTCGGTGGCCGCATGGATCTTGCCCATCCGGTTCAGCGCAAAGATGCCGAGAAACAGCATCAGGCAGCCGATCAGGGCGAACCCGAGAAAGGCCCGCGGGGCGATGTTCATAGTGCGCAGGGACATTGTTTTCACCTGTGTGAAGCGCGGTTGGCGCTTTGGGAAAATGGATGAGTCCCTGGCTATCGCGTGGGGAAAATGCTTCTTGAATCGCCAAAAGCGGTTTCGGAAATTTCCATTGGCTTGTCCGATTTTTCGAGAAAAGTCCTAGCCTCCGACCGGGGGTCAGGAACCCCAGGGGAGAATGGCAGTCTCTAGCAGCTCTCGCGGAAGGGTCATCGCCAGCAAAATCAAGGCTTTGCGCCTGGATAACCCTGGCATCCAGGGTGACTTTTCTTTATCGTACGCGCCCTTTGCAAAAAGCCCGGAAGATCAAAATGTTGGAAGCATCCCTCAGCCAATTGGAGCAGCTGGTCAGTGACCTGGTGGTACAGAACCAGGAGCTGCTCGGCACTAACGAAGCCCTCAAGGCACAACTGGCCCAGGCCAGGGACGAGAACGAAAGCCTGCAGCTAAACCTGATGGAGCAGGAAGAGAAGCACGGCGCCACCGCTGCCCGCATCCAGGCCCTGGTTGAGCGCGTCACTGCGAGCCCGGCCAATCCATGAGACATCACAGCGATGGAGTGAGAGTGGTCTCGATCCTCGGCGAGGACTATTCGCTCAAGGCGCCGGCCGGACAGGAGCAGGTCCTGATGGATGCGGTGCAGATGCTCCAGGCCGCCCTGGCCGATACCAAGAAGAAGTTCCCGACCCTGATCGGCGAGCGCCTGCTGGTACTGGCGGCGATGAACCTGTGCTCGCAGCAGCTGGAGATGCAGAAGCGCCACGAGCAGGAGCTCGAGCGCTACCAGGAACAGGTAAGCGCCACGGTCGACGTGATCGCCAAGACCATCCAGCAGAACTGATCCCGCTGAGCCGCCTCAGCCCGTTGCGGCTGGAGTCACGCAATGGCCCCGACGCGCTTGCCGGGGCCCGTGGCGCTCAGAACCACTCGTCGCGCATTGCCAGGCAAGTATCGTCCCGGGCCTCCAGGAGCCTCAGCTCATGCTCGCAGCCCGGTACTTCCCAGGTGAGGAAGTAGCGCGCAGCCTGCCGCTTGCCCAGGTAGAAATCCCGATCCGCCGCATCTCCCCGGGCCAGGCCTTCCTCGGCGCGGATCGCCTGCTCCAGCCAGCGCCAGCCAATCACCGCATGGCCGAAGGCTTTCAGATAGAGCGCCGAGTTGGCCAGGGTCGCGGTGACCTTGCCAGTGGCCAGGTCGCCCAGTAGCCCCAGGGTCACGGTTTGCAGGCGCGCCACCAGTTGTTCCAAGGGCTGGCGCAAGGCGTCCAGGCTGGAGTGGGCCTGGGAGCGCCCGCAGGTCTCGATGATCAGGCGGATCAGGCGCTTGAGCCCCGCGCCGCCATTCTGTGCCAGCTTGCGTCCCAGCAAGTCCAGGGACTGGATGCCGTGGGTGCCCTCATGGATCGGGTTCAGGCGGTTGTCGCGGTAGTACTGCTCCACCGGATACTCGCGGGTGTAGCCATGGCCGCCGAGGATCTGGATCGCCAGCTCGTTGGCCTTGAGGCAGAACTGTGAAGGCCAGGACTTGACGATCGGGGTCAGCAGGTCCAGCAACTCGTGGGCCTGCTGGCGTCCGGCTTCATCGTCCAGGGTGGTGGTGTCGTCGAATAACCGGGCCGCGTACAGGCCTAGGTCGAATGCGCCTTCGACATAGGCCTTCTGGGTCAGCAGCATCCGGCGCACGTCGGCGTGCTGGATGATCGCCACCTGGGGCGCGCTCGGGTCCTTGCCATCTGGCAGGCGTCCCTGCGGGCGTTCACGAGCGTACTCCAGGGAGTACAGGTAGCCGGCATAGCCGAGCATCACCGCACCCATGCCGACGCCGATGCGCGCCTCGTTCATCATCTGGAACATGTAGGACAGGCCCGCATGGGGCTTACCCACCAGATAGCCGACGCATTCACCGTTATCGCCGAAGTTCAGCGCAGTCGAAGTGGTGCCGCGATAGCCCATCTTGTGGAACAGGCCGGCCAGCAGCACGTCGTTGCGCTGGCCCAGCGAGCCGTCGGCGTTGACCAGGAACTTGGGCACGATGAACAGCGAGATGCCCTTCACGCCGGGGGGCGCATCCGGCAGCTTGGCCAGCACCATGTGCACGATGTTCTGCGCCAGCGAGTGGTCGCCACCGGAGATGAAGATCTTGTTGCCCTTGATCCGGTAGCTGCCGTCGCCGGCCGGTTCCGCACGGGTGCGGATATCCGCCAGCGAGGAGCCGGCGTGGGGCTCGGTCAAGGCCATGGTGCCGAAGAAGCGACCGTCGATCATCGGCTGCAAAAAGCGCTGTTTCTGCTCCTGGCTACCGAAGCTCTCGATCAGGTTGGCTGCGCCCATGGTCAGGAAGGGGTAGGCGGAGCTGCCGACGTTGGCCGCCTGGAAGTGGGCGAAGCAGGCCTGGGACAGCAGGGTCGGCAACTGCATGCCGCCGGCCTCGAAGTCGCGGGTGGCGTTGAGGAAGCCGGCCTCGAGAAAGGCGTCCACCGCCGGTTTCACCTCGGGGATCAATATCGCCTGGCCGTTTTCATAGCGCGGTTCGTGCTCGTCGCCCTTGCGGTTGTGCGGGGCGAAATATTTCTCGGCGATGCTGCGGGCGGTGCCCAGGGCGGCGTCGAAGGTTTCGCGATTGTGTTCGGCAAACCGTTCGCGCTGGGTCAGGCCCTCGGCATCGAGCACCTCATACAGTTCAAAAGCCAGATTGCGGGAACTGAGCAAGGTCTCGGACATGGCGGCTTACCTGTTGATTGAGGAAATGAGCCGAGTCTAGACCTGTGAATGAAGGTCGGATAGGAAGATTGATAGGCGTGATGAAGCAGGAGAAACCAAGCTACAAGCCAGAGCCAGAAGCAAAAACGGCAAGCAAAGGCTGTTGCCCCTGCTTGCCGCTTGTAGCTTGCCGCTGCTCTTAACCGATGGTCATCAGGCTGGCGTTGCCGCCGGCCGCAGCGGTGTTGACGCTCAGGGCGCGTTCGATCACCAGGCGTTCCAGGGCGATCGTCGTTTCGCCCTGGGACAGGCCCTGGACGCCGATGATGGCACCGGCGCGCTGGGCCACCTGCTGGCAGACGCCGCGCAACTGGTCGGAGTCGCCGTGGTGCAGGACCGCGTCGAACACGGCCTCATCCTTGGTCCAGTCGGCCACGCGCTTGATGCGTACCTGGATTTCCCGGGGCAGGCGGCCGAACAGAGCCTTGGACACGGCGTTTTCCGGCCAGACTGCCGAGCCGCCGACGGCCAGTACCGCCGCCAGTTGCGTCAGCAGGTCGCCTTCGATTTCCGCCAGGCACAGCACGTGCTCACGGGGCAGGATGGCGTAGCTGTTGCGCTCGCCGGTCGGGCCGGCCAGCTGCCGGGTGATCCCGCTCTGCGACCGCCCGGCGAACTGTTTGCACAGGGCCGAGAGTTCCGCCAGCTTGGCGCTGTCAGCCCAGGCTTGCAGGGCCGACAGCGGCTTGAGCAGCGACTCGCGCAGGCGCAGGTCCGGGGCGCTGATGGCGTCGGCACGGACGAAGGACTGCTCGATGGCGTCCACCGGACGGGTCGACAGCAGGCGGTACAGGTACAGCGGGCCGCCGGCTTTCGGGCCGGTGCCCGACAGGCCTTCGCCACCGAATGGCTGCACGCCGACCACGGCACCGACGATGTTGCGGTTGACGTACATGTTGCCGGCGTTGACGTTGTCCACCACCTTGGCGATGGTCTCGTCGATCCGGGTATGCACGCCCAGGGTCAGGCCGTAGCCGGAAGCGTTGATCTGGGCGATCAGCTGGTCGATGTCCTTGCGCTTGTAGCGCACTACGTGCAGCACCGGGCCGAAGATCTCGCGCTGCAGTTCGTCGAAGCTTTCCAGCTCGATCAGGGTCGGCATGACGAAGGTGCCGCGCTTGATTTCCTCGCTTTCGGCAATGGCCACCTGATACACGGTACGGCCTTTGTCGCGCATGCCCTGGATGTGTTTCTCGATCCCGGCCTTGGCTTCGGCGTCGATCACCGGGCCGATGTCCACGGCCAGGCGCTCGGGGTTGCCCAGGGGGCTTTCGGCCATGGCGCCCTTGAGCATTTCGATCACGCGGTCGGCGGAGTCTTCCTGCAGGCACAGTACGCGCAGGGCCGAGCAACGCTGGCCGGCGCTGTCGAAGGCCGAGGACACCACGTCGATCACCACCTGCTCGGTCAGGGCCGAGGAGTCGACGATCATCGCGTTCTGGCCACCGGTCTCGGCGATCAGCGGGATTGGCCGGCCCTGGTTGTCCAGGCGCCCGGCGATGTTGCGTTGCAGCAGGCGGGCGACTTCGGTGGAGCCGGTGAACATCACGCCCTTGACCCGCTCGTCGCCGACCAGGCCGGCGCCGACGGTCTCGCCACGGCCTGGCAGCAGTTGCAGCACGCCTTCGGGGATGCCGGCTTCCAGCATCAGGCGCACGGCCTGGGCGGCTACCAGCGGGGTCTGCTCGGCAGGCTTGGCCAGTACCGGGTTGCCGGCGGCCAGGGCTGCGGCCACCTGGCCGGAGAAGATCGCCAGCGGGAAGTTCCACGGGCTGATGCATACCACCGGGCCCAGTGGGCGGTGGGCGTCGTTGCTGAAATCGTTGCGGGCCTGCACCGCGTAGTAGCGCAGGAAGTCCACGGCCTCGCGCACCTCGGCGATGGCGTTGGCGAAGGTCTTGCCGGCCTCGCGGACCAGCAGGCCCATCAGCGGCTGGATCTCGCCTTCCATCAGGTCGGCGGCGCGTTCCAGGATCGCCGCGCGTTCGGCCGGCGGGGTCGCCTGCCAGATCGGTGCGGCGTTGAGGGCGCACTGGATGGCGTTGTCGACGTCGGCGACGGTGGCCTCCTGGACATGGCCCACCACGTCGCGGTGGTCGGACGGGTTGAGTACCGGCGCCGGGGTTTCTTCGCTGGCCGGGCAGCCGAGTAGCGGCGCGGCTTTCCAGTCGTTATGGGCAGTGGCCAGCAGCGCGCAGGACAGCGATGCCAGGCGATGCTCGTTGGCCATGTCGATGCCGGCCGAGTTGGCGCGGTCGGCGCCGTACAGGTCGCGCGGCAGCGGGATGCGCGGGTGTGGCAGGCCGACGCCGCCTTCCAGGGTGGCCATCTGTTCGATCTGGCTGACCGGGTCGGCCACCAGTTCCTGGATCGAGATCGACTGGTCGGCGATACGGTTGACGAACGAGGTGTTGGCGCCGTTTTCCAGCAGGCGGCGAACCAGGTAGGCCAGCAGGGTCTCGTGGGTGCCCACCGGAGCGTAGACGCGGCATGGGCGGTTCAGCTTGCCGTCGGCGACCTTGCCCACCACTTGTTCGTACAGCGGCTCACCCATGCCGTGCAGGCACTGGAACTCGTACTGGCCGGGGTAGTAGTTCTGGCCGGCGATATGGTAGATCGCGGACAGGGTATGGGCGTTGTGCGTGGCGAATTGCGGGTAGATGACTTCCGGTACCGACAGCAGCTTGCGCGCGCAAGCGATATAGGAAACGTCGGTGTAAACCTTGCGGGTATAGACCGGGTAGCCTTCCAGGCCCTCGACCTGGGCGCGCTTGATCTCGCTGTCCCAGTAGGCGCCCTTCACCAGGCGGATCATCAGGCGGTGGCGGCTGCGGCGCGCCAGGTCGATGACGTAGTCGATCACGTACGGGCAGCGCTTCTGGTAAGCCTGGATCACGAAGCCGATACCGTTCCAGCCGGCCAGTTGCGGCTCGAAGCACAGGCGCTCGAGTAGGTCCAGCGACAGCTCCAGGCGGTCGGCTTCCTCGGCGTCGATGTTCAGGCCGATGTCGTACTGCTTGGCCAGCAGGGTCAGGGACAGCAGGCGTGGGTACAGCTCTTCCATCACGCGCTCGTACTGGGCGCGGCTGTAGCGCGGGTGCAGGGCCGAGAGCTTGATCGAGATGCCCGGGCCTTCGTAGATGCCGCGACCGTGGGAGGCCTTGCCGATCGAGTGGATGGCCTGCTCGTAGGACGCCAGGTATTTCTGCGCGTCGTGCTCGGTCAGTGCCGCTTCACCGAGCATGTCGTAGGAGTAGCGGAAGCCCTTGGCTTCGAACTTGCTGGCGTTGGCCAGGGCTTCGGCGATGGTCTCGCCGGTGACGAACTGCTCGCCCATCAGGCGCATGGCCATGTCCACGCCCTTGCGGATCATCGGCTCGCCGCTCTTGCCGATGATGCGGCTCAGGGAAGAGGTCAGGCCCGCTTCGTTGTGGGTCGACACCAGCTTGCCGGTGAGCAGCAGGCCCCAGGTGGCGGCGTTGACGAACAGCGACGGGCTGTTGCCCAGGTGCGGCTGCCAGTTGCCGGTGCTGATCTTGTCGCGGATCAGCGCGTCGCGGGTGCCTTTGTCGGGGATGCGCAGCAGGGCTTCGGCCAGGCACATCAGCGCCACGCCTTCCTGGGACGACAGGGAGAACTCCTGCAGCAGGCCCTGGACGATACCGGCCCGGCCACCGGCGCTCTTCTGGTTGCGCAGTTTTTCGGCGATGGAGGCGGCCAGCTTGTTCGCGGCCTCGGCGGTGGCGGCCGGTAGGCGCGCCTGCTCCAGCAGCATCGGCACCACTTCCGGTTCCGGTCGGCGATAGGCCGCGGTGATGGAGGCGCGCAGTACCGATTGCGGCAGGATGCTCTCGGCGAATTCGAGGAAGCATTGGTGAGCATGGTCGGTGATCACGTCACCGGCGTCGTCGCCGTCGCGGGCGATGGCGTTGCTCAGCTCGGTCAGGGTTGCACCACCCTCGAGTTTCTCCAGGTAATTGAAGATCGCCTGCTTGATCAGCCAGTGCGGAGTCCGATCAATCGAGGCCGCGGCCGCCTTGAGACGTTCGCGGGTAGGGTCGTCGAGTTTGACCCCGAGGGTGGTGGTAGCCATATTTTTATCCTCATGTTTGCCACGCGAGTGTGGCATCAGCTGGCGGCAAGATTATCCGCGAGCCGAAATAGGTGCAACCGGGTGCAACCCATTTTTACCGGGAAAAAACCGCAGCTTGTCAGGAATAAAATTCCGCTACGCAAAGTAGGGAATCGATCTGGTGCATTCGCTTCTGAAAAAGATTTTCCTTGCTCCAAAAAGGAGCAAAAACGTCACCAACCGCCGATTTATCGACAAGGTGCAACTGATTCACGTCAAATCGGTTGCACCTTGTTCATTTTGTTGCATAGGATTCGCGCCCAAGGTGCAACCGTCTTCATGACTGGGGCATCGGCTGATGGCTTTCCTGGGGAAACATCAGTCATAAATGCGCGGCACGCTTGAACGTCTCCCAATCGTTATCGTTTGGCGGCGTGGGGCAGTGACCGCCGCACCATAAAAACAAAGCCAGGGCGTTACTCATGAGTGCAAGCAATCCAACCCTGATCACGTTCGTGATCTACATCGCGGCAATGGTGCTGATCGGCTTCATGGCCTATCGCTCCACCAACAACCTTTCCGACTACATTCTTGGTGGCCGCAGCCTGGGCAGCGTGGTGACCGCGCTTTCCGCCGGCGCTTCCGACATGAGTGGCTGGTTGCTGATGGGCCTGCCGGGCGCCATCTACATGTCCGGCCTGTCCGAGAGCTGGATCGCCATCGGCCTGATCGCCGGTGCCTACCTGAACTGGCTGTTCGTGGCCGGTCGCCTGCGGGTACAGACCGAGCACAACGGTGACGCACTGACCCTGCCGGACTACTTCTCCAGCCGCTTCGAAGACAAGAGCGGCCTGCTGCGGATCATCTCCGCGGTGGTGATCCTGGTGTTCTTCACTATCTACTGCGCTTCCGGCATCGTCGCCGGCGCCCGCCTGTTCGAAAGCACCTTCGGCATGTCCTACGAGACAGCGCTGTGGGCCGGTGCGGCGGCGACCATCGCCTACACCTTCGTCGGTGGCTTCCTGGCGGTGAGCTGGACCGATACCGTGCAAGCCACGCTGATGATCTTCGCCCTGATCCTCACGCCGATCATCGTGCTGCTGGCCACCGGTGGCGTCGATACCACCTTCCTGGCCATCGAGGCCAAGGATCCCACCAGCTTCGACATGCTCAAGAACACCACCTTCATCGGCATCATCTCGCTGATGGGCTGGGGCCTGGGCTACTTCGGCCAACCGCACATCCTGGCGCGCTTCATGGCCGCTGATTCGGTCAAGTCGATCGCCAACGCCCGTCGCATCTCCATGACCTGGATGATCCTGTGCCTGGGCGGCACCGTGGCCGTGGGCTTCTTCGGCATCGCTTACTTCTCGGCGCATCCCGACGTGGCCGGTCCTGTGACCGAGAACCCTGAGCGGGTGTTCATCGAACTGGCCAAGCTGCTGTTCAACCCATGGATCGCCGGTGTACTGCTGTCGGCCATCCTGGCGGCGGTCATGAGTACCTTGAGCTGCCAGCTGCTGGTGTGCTCCAGCGCCCTGACCGAAGACTTCTACAAGGCTTTCCTGCGCAAGGGCGCGTCCCAGCTGGAGCTGGTATGGGTCGGCCGGGCCATGGTGCTGGTGGTGGCGCTGGTCGCCATCGCCATGGCCGCCAACCCGGAAAACCGCGTACTGGGCCTGGTGAGCTATGCCTGGGCTGGTTTCGGCGCGGCCTTCGGTCCTGTGGTACTGATCTCGGTACTGTGGAAAGGCATGACCCGCAACGGCGCACTGGCCGGTATCGTGGTCGGTGCCCTGACCGTGATCCTGTGGAAGCACTTCGCCCTGCTGGGCCTGTACGAAATCATCCCGGGCTTCATCTTCGCCAGCCTGGCCATCGTCCTGGTGAGCAAGCTGGGCGCTCCGAGTGCCGGCATGGTCCAGCGCTTCGAAGCCGCCGAGAAGGATTTCAAGCTCAACCACTGAGTGCCTGATCCGGCCCCTGTTTTTTCGGGGACACAATGAAAACGGCCCGCTGCGGTGACGCAGCGGGCCGTTTTTTTCGCCTTCTGAAGCCGCAGCAGGCTGCGAGCGAACGTAGAGAAGGGTGGCCGTGGCGGGCTTGGCTCAGTGCAGCTCAGCGTCGGGCTGGTTGAGGAAGATCAGCACGCCAAGGATCGCCATGTAGAACTTGAACGCCGCTTCCTGGCCGTTCCAGGTGGCGGACTGCCACATCATGAACCATTCCCCGCCCACCACCATGAAACCGAAGAACCAGACGCAGAAGCCCAGGCAGAAGCCGGCAATGGCCCAATGCTTGGCGCGATTGAAGTCGCAGGCTTTGCCGTGGCGGGCGCGCCACAGGCGGGCGCCGCCGAGCACCAGCAGCACGCCGGTCGCGGCTTCGCCGGCGATGATCAGCCAATAGCCGGCATTCCACAGCAATGGTTGGGTGATGGCCCGGCCGGTGGCGCTGTTGCCGGGGAAGACGCTGTCCATGCTCAGCACGTGCTGGACGAAGGCGAAGTTGGAACCGTAGTCGCTGATGTTGTTGTAGGCCACCAACAGGGCGAAGGCGGCGACCGCGAGGGTCATGATGATCTTGGCGTAGCGCACGAGCATGGCAGGGTCCTTTGATAGGGGAGCGATCCTTGGGGGG